>DATAOM010000343.1:0-6844 GCA_036265775.1 Ktedonobacterales bacterium
TCGCCGAAGGACAAGTAGCCGCTTGAACACATCAAGCTTGAGGAGAGCTGGATGTGGATCCACTGGAAAGGATCGCCGCTCGCCGGGAATTTGACCTGGAGAGCCCCTCGCGACGTGGCAGCGAGGACCTAACGAAGGACTGATGAGCAGGTCGCTCAAGCGACCTTTGAGGAGCAAGACAGATGCGTTTGTTTTCGCACGCGAACTTTGCGAAGCTTCTGGGTGTCGTCGTATTGATGTCCGTTCTGACCATGGCTGGCTGTGGCGGTGGTGGTAGCGGCACTGGCAAACCTGGTTCTGGTGTGAGTCTGACGGTTGGCAGCAAAAAGGACGCTGATGGGCAACTGCTCGGCGAGATGTATGCTCAACTGCTGGAGAACGCGGGCTACACAGTCAACCGCAAGCTGGGCGCTGGCGATACGCCGTTCCTGGATTCGGCGATCAAGAGTGGCGCTGTCGACATTTATCCAGAGTTCACCGGCACTGCGTCGAGCACCTACAAGTTGAACGTCAGCCAGGACCCCAAGGCTGCGTACAACACGGTCGCGGACTACTACTCCAAGAATCTTAAGCTGACGTGGCTGGACGCGGCGTACAATCTGAACGACAGCTATGCCATCTGCACCTCGCAGGAGAACGCCAACAAGTTCAACCTCAAGTCCAACGCCGATCTCGCCGCGCAGAACGGCAACCTCAAGATCGCCAGCCAGGATGATGGGGTACAAGCGGCGGTAGATCCGGTAAAGCAGGGCTACAACGTCAACTTCAAGGAAGTTGTCTCACTGGCCGAGCAGCTCTCGTTCGCGGCAGTGAAGAATGGCGATGTTGACCTGATGGTCTGCTATACGACTGATCCAGGTATCGTCACCAACAACTTCGTCGTGCTGACCGACCCGAAGGGCGTTTTCCCGAACTACAACCCAGCGCCGGTGGTGCGCGACGACCTGCTCTCGAAGTCGCCTGCGGTGAAAGACACACTCAACCCGCTCGCCTCGAAGTTGACAACGGCTGATCAGGTGGCGCTCATCAAGCAGGTCACTTTGGACAAGAAGACCGTCCACGAGGTCGCGAAGGCCTACTTACAGCAGAAGGGTCTTTTGCCGTCCTGATCACATCTTGCATCCTTCAAGCAATGACATGATGTGACACGATAGAATGGTGGTCAGGCGACTGGCCACCATTCCTTTTTCTGGCTCCAGACACGCGGCACGGGGAGGACCTCTATGAGCGACGCGACCGGCTCCAGCGCGAGCGTAACCCAGCAACTCACAACGTTTGATGAGGCGCGCGACCACTTTCTCGCGGCCTTTGCCCAGGCGCCCGACGAGGCGCTGCCCTTCGTCCCGCCCGGCGATGAGTATGCCATCGGCGTGCTGCCGATTCACCTGCTCGACCCCATCACGCGCTACATGACCGTCTTCGACCAGATGATGGCGAGCGACTTCGAGTTGGTGGATCGCGCTGGCGATCCAGCCGCGCTGGCCTGGGAGGCCGAGCGCCATGCGCACAGCGTCGCGACACGTCCCACCGGCGCTGAGCGGGCTGGGATGTTGCGCGATCTCGCCGCCGCGCACCAGCGTGTGGTGGATCGCTTTTCCGCGCTCGACGCCGCGACCTTCACACGCCAGGGGCCAGTCATCTATCCCGGCAGCCCGGACCCCTACCCGACCTCGGCGCAGGATATCCTCGGCTGGCTGACCGATCACTACGACGAGCACACCGTCCAGATGGGGCAGTTGCTCGACCAGTGGCGCGCCCAATCAGGCCAGTAATCCAGAAGACATCGCAAAACTTCTGTGAAAGGACTCTCGCGTGGCCGTAGAAAACTATGACTGTATCGTGATCGGCTCAGGCCAGGCCGGCACGCCACTCGTCACCGCGCTGGCGAAGGCAGGCTACCGCACTGCGCTCATCGAACGGGAGCATATCGCTGGGACGTGCATCAACGAGGGCTGCACGCCGACCAAGACAATGGTCGCAAGCGCCCGCGTCGCCTATCTTGCCCGCCGCGCCGCCGATTATGGCGTGCATACCGGCCCGGTCACGGTGGATATGGTGAAGGTGCGCCAGCGCAAGCGCGACATCGTCAACAGCTTTCGCAGCAGCAGCGAGCGGCGCCTCCAGGGTGTCGCCAACCTGGACGTGCTCTTCGGCGAGGCGTCATTCTCCGGGCCAAAGACCATGTATGTCCGCATGAACGACGGCTCCGAGCGCGACCTGGTTGCCGAGCGCATCTTCATCAACACCGGCGCACGGCCAAGCATTCCTGCGATTGATGGACTCGACCCGGCGCGCACGCTGAACTCGACGACGATCATGGAACTGGACGCCGTGCCAGAGCATCTCATCGTACTTGGCGGCGGCTATGTCGGGCTGGAGTTCGGGCAGATGTTTCGCCGCTTCGGCGCGCGGGTTACCATCATACAGCGTGGCGCGCGATTGCTCACACGTGAGGATGGCGATGTCGCAGACGAGGTGGCGAAGATCCTGCGCGAGGATGGCATTGACATCCATTTGGAAGCCACCCCCACGCGCGTCGCGGCGAACGGCGCTGGCTTTGATGTGACGATCAAGACGCCCAGCGGCGAGCAGGTCATCACCGGTTCGCACATCCTCGCGGCGGCGGGGCGCTCGCCCAACACCGAGACGATGAACCTGGAGGCGGCGGGCGTGCGCACGGAAAAGGGTGGCTTCATCGCGGTCAACGAACGGCTGGAGACGAGCGCGCCGAGCGTCTGGGCGCTGGGCGATGTCAAGGGCGGTCCAGCCTTCACGCACATCTCTTACGATGACTACCGCATCATCCGCGACAACCTGCTGGAGGGCGGCTCACGGACGACCAACGACCGTCCCGTGCCGTACACGGTCTTCATTGATCCGCAACTGGGACGTATGGGTCTGGGCGAGGAGGAAGCGCGCACAGCGGGCAAGAACATCAAGGTGGCGAAGATGCCGATGAGCTATGTCGCTCGCGCCGACGAGGTGGACGAGACGCGCGGCTTCATGAAGGCGGTGGTGGACGCCGAGAGTGGGCAAATTCTCGGCTGTGCGATTCTAGGCATCGAGGGCGGTGAGTTGATGGCGATGGTCGAGATCGCCATGATGGGCAAAGTCCCCTACACGACGCTGCGCGACGCTGTCTTCGCGCACCCGACGCTCTCCGAGTCGCTCAACAACCTCTTCTCCAACTTCGAGGAGTAACGCCAGAGTTTGGATCAGGCGCCAGCCTCGGTAGAGCGGTCCAAGAACACGAAGGGAATCTCGCGGCTGGTCTTCTCTTGCTGAGCAGGGAAGTATGGCACGACATTCGCCTTGATCAGCCGCTCGCGCTCGGCGGCGCTGGCAATGACGGCGCGAGCGGGAAACCGTTCCGCGCCTAGTTCTACTATCACATCGGGATGCGCGAGCAGGTTGTAGTACCAATCGGGGTGCTTATCTGCGCCCGCGTCGGCGGCGATGACGATGATGCGGTCGCCATCCAATCTATAGCCCATCGGCGTGACGCGCTCCTGGCCGGTCTTCGCGCCGGTCGTGGTAAGCAAGAGGATCTGGCTGTTGGCGAGCTGGCCGCTGAGCTTGCCGCCGTTGGCGCGGTACTCTTCGATCAATCGCGCGTTATATTCGCGCATGTTCATCTCGCTCATGCGGTATCCTCGCTCCTGTATGCCTGATCTAGCTGTGTGACAACCGTACCCTGCCAGAGTAGCACATCTGTTCTGCGCGGCGGCGTGAGATAGGAGACGCACATGAACGCTCTGAAGATGGCGAACCTGGCGCTGGCCTTTCTGCTAGAATTATGCGCCCTGGCCGCGTTCGCCTGGTGGGGCTATCAGGCCGGGCAGGGGACGCTGGCGCAGATCGCGCTCGCGGTCGGAGCGCCGCTCGTCGTCGCCGTGTTCTGGGGCCTCTTCGTGGCGCCGCGCGCCCGCTTCTCGGCCTCGCCCACGGTGAAATTCGTCCTGGCGCTGGTGGTCTTTGCTGCGGCAACCGTCGCGCTCTTTGCGACTGGTCAGGCAACGCTTGCCTGGGTATTCCTGGTCGCGGCAGTCGTGAATAGGATATTGATACTCGCCTGGAAGCAGCAGGTTCCCGTTACGCAAGCGTGACGCAATTCGCATACGCCTCACCCGCGCCATCTCCACCTGCGGAGACCTCCCAGCCAGTGAAGCCGTTCATCGCACTGCTGGCGAGCGTCAACCCAATCGTCGAACCTCCGTCGAGCGCGAGCGATCCGTTGGGGCAGGCGACTTGAGCGCCTTGTGGGGAATAGCCGTGCGTCCTGGAATCCAGTGTGAAGTGCGTTGTCGCCCGGGATACCGAGGCGACATGCTGGGCCGCGCAGAGCGTGACCGGTCCGTTCTCCGCGCTTCCATGACTCAGCGCCGTGTCGCCAGCAGGGCATTCGGCGCCGGAGACGATCCGCGTTTGCAGCGATGGCTCGCCGCGCAGGCAGTAGGCATAGACGCTCACCCCGTAATGCGAGATAGAGACAGTCTTTACCGTCCATCCGTTGTTCGTCGGGTAGTTGGCGTGCAGAAACAGCGCAAACTCGAAGACACCACCAGCTTCAAAACCACCACCAACGAGCTGCTCATCCGTGTGGCAATTCGCCGTCACAGTCAGTTGATATGTGCTTGCGCCCTCGACGTTTTGCGCGGTGGCGCTGCGCGTGGTGATCGCGCTGGCGACAGACTCTGGCGCCCACGTGGGTTGTACCGCCGCTGGCGTGGTGAGCGCACAGGCGCTCATGAAGACGATGGCCGTAATACAGACGATCGCCAGGCGCATTCTCGATGGCATACCCATCTCCTTCCCGCACGCGACACCGAGCGTTTTCCAAAGCTGACGTGTAGATACCGAGATGGTTCCTGCCAGACTGTGATCTGCGTCACACATGATCTATCTCGAGATGGACAGCGCGTTCGAGAACAGCGACGAGGATGGTCCTATGCGCCGCCTGCTGGGGTATGGCGGGTGATACCGTCGTAGTAGACAGAAGCCTATGTAGAGTCGTCCGTCACGCATCCTAATGAACGAGCAACGTGATGTCTGGATTTATGAAACGCCTTGAGCGCGCCAGCCGTAGTATCGGCGAGTTACTCATCACGCGAGGGCAAGGAAGGCTGCGCGGAATGCGTCGTTTCATGGCGATTGGGTTCGTAGTTGCATTGGTTCTGCTGACCGCCGAAATCATGGTGTTGTATGCCTCGGCGCACCCTGGTTTCCCGCTCCAGTCTTCGGCGGGAACGCACAATATGCTGGTCCCGATCTCGACTCCAACTGGCGTCGCGACAACGACAGGCGTCTCCACAACCACCACACCCTCGGTTGCGCCGAAGGAGACACCGGCGATTGCCGCCACCGCTACGCCAAAAAGTGACTTCATCTCGCGAGTGATCGCGCGGACGAACTCTTATCGCATCGCCAATGGTTGCCCGACTCTGACGGTAAATCCTCTCCTGATGGGTACAGCGCAGGGACATAGCCAGGAGATGGCGCTACGCGACTACGTAGGCCACAACAGCGCCGACGGGACCAGTCCATGGGATCGCATCAAGGCGGCGGGCTACACCTACCGGTTAGTGGCGGAGAACATCGCGTGGGGCGCGACATCGCCGGAGCAGGTCGTGGATGCATGGTTTTTCGAGTCGCCACCCAACGACGCCCATCGCAAGAACATCCTCAACTGCGGGCTGCATGAGATCGGTGTCGGCTATTACTACCTCGCCAACGATCCAGGTAAGGTCACGGCGCACACCTACTGGACGCAGGACTTCGGCACACGGGCGGCTTGATCTCTAGCAGACTCGTCGCTTCTGGCTCGCACGGGCGCCCAGACGCAATATTCACCAGGTGCGCGCATATCACGTAAGAGGACAATAGTCGAATTGCGCCAGATTTGAGGTGATGGCGTTTGGCGCGGTAAGTGTCACCATATCAGCATGGCTTCCTATCGGAACCGCAGACAAGTTCCAAACGTCTGTCACGTTCGCACTCGTCGCTCCCGGCGCGAGCGTAAACGTCTGCGTCGGCTGCGATGATACTCCATCTCGTGTCCACTGATAGGTCACCGTTCCACCTGGGCTGGGACTGAACGTGAGGACGCCCGTAACGACAACCTGTGTGTCATTGCAGGTAGCAACCGTCGGATTTGCGGTCGCCTTCGCGGCCTGGGCGACGAACTGGCAGCCGAAGGTAAACTGCGCCAAGGTCGAGAGCCGGGTGTTTGGCGCGCTGACCTGGATTTGATCCGTAAACGTTGCGCCGGTTCCCTGCGCCGCCTGGAGCGTCCAGGAATCCGTCAAGTCGCGCGAGGTCTGCCCCGCTGCGAACGAAATCGTCTGTGTCGGGCTGAACGTGCCATCGCTCCGCGCCCAGCGATAGGCGGCGTTTCCACCTGGCGCGCCAGCGGGCGAAGAGATTGTTCCATTGATCGAGAAGGTTCTGGTGGATGCGCACAATCCGGCGTAGCTGGCGGGGTTGATGGCGATTGCGCCGGTAATGGTGAATGTGATCGGCGTTGGGGTGGCGCTAGGAACTGCAGTGGGCGTAGGGGAGGGTGTCGCCGTCGGCTGAGTGGCGATCTGCGTCGGAGTTGGGAGCCCGTTAGCCAACCCTGCGCCGATATGCGGCAATGGCGCGGGCAGGTAGCTGAGCGCCGCCGTGAGCAGCGATGCGGCGAGAACGCCAACACTAAACAGTGACCCGCAGCCCAGCGCAGCGCGCGCCGCAGCCGGAGCGCCCTGCAGGTCGCCGATTGCTCCGGCCCCCTGCGAAAGCGCGTCATCGCGCGCGTTGTATTCATCTAGCCCGCGCACGATGCGCCAGATGCCAAAGTAGTTCA
>DATAOM010000344.1:0-20566 GCA_036265775.1 Ktedonobacterales bacterium
CACGCGAGCGCAACTACGCCATCCTCTGCGACGCCGAGGAGGCCACCCGCAAGCTGACCGAGGCGAACCTGCGGCTGGTGGTCAGCGTGGCGAAGAAGTACATCGGGCGTGGCATGAGCCTGCTGGACCTCATCCAGGAAGGCAACATCGGACTAATCCGCGCCGTCGAGAAGTTCGACTATACCAAGGGTTTCAAGTTCTCTACTTACGCGACCTGGTGGATTCGCCAGGCGATCACCCGCGCCATCGCCGACCAGGCGCGCACGATTCGCATTCCGGTCCACATGGTCGAGACGATCAACCGCCTGATCCGCACCAGCCGCCGCCTGCTCCAGGAGCTTGGCCGCGAGCCGACCGCAGAGGAGATCGGCGCGGCGATGGAGATTCCAGCGGAGAAGGTACGCGAGATCATCAAGGTCAGCCAGGAGCCGGTCAGCCTGGAGACGCCCATCGGCGAGGAAGACGACAGCCACCTGGGCGACTTCATCGAAGATAGCACTGCCCTCGCCCCCGCCGAGGCCGCCAGCCACCAGATCCTCAAGGAGCAGGTGAAAGACGCGCTCGGCACGCTGACCATCCGCGAGCAGGAAGTCCTGCGCCTGCGTTTCGGCCTCGATGATGGCCGCAGCCGCACCCTCGAAGAGGTCGGACGCGAGTTCAAGGTCACGCGCGAGCGTATCCGCCAGATCGAGGCCAAGGCGCTACGTAAGCTCCGTCATCCCAGCCGCAGCCGCCGCCTCAAGGATTATCTGGACTAGTCCACGACTACACGCGAGTTCTTTATTTACGCCCGGCGCCCATCATCGCGTCGGGCGTTTTCATGCCCATCAATCTCATCCAAAGCCCTACAATCTGATCGGGACAAGCGCCCAGACGGCTACAACACGCCATAGAAGGGCAATGAGGAATGGACACAGCGCTGAACGCCTTTCTGCGTGACCTGGCTTCCGCAGCGACCGAGGCAGATCAGTGGGGTGAGATGGCTTTTCAGGTCGCGGGGTATCTGACAGCCAACATGCCACCGCTGGAGTACGTGACGTCTGTGCGCGCCGTTGTGACGCAAGGAGAGCATGCGCTGGTTATTACGTCGCCTGACCGCGAGCATATCCTGCCCGGCGGCAGGCGCGAGCCAGGTGAGTCGCTGATCGAGACATTGCGGCGTGAGGCGCTGGAGGAAACAGGTTGGAGTCTGGCATCGCTGCGACTACTCGGCTTTAAGCATTTCCATCATCTCGCGCCGAAGCCAGATGGCTATGCGTATCCCTATCCTGATTTCCTGCAAGTCGTCTATAAAGCCGTCGCCGAGACGTATCATCCCGACCAGCGCATAGTGGATGACTATGAACTAGATGCGCGCTTTCTGCCGCTCGCGGAGGTTCGCGCGCTGCCGCTCTCGCCAGTCCAGCGCATGTTTCTCGACGCCGCAGCGGTACAATAGAACGATAGAGACACAAGACGACATAGGAGATAGGGCGTATATGGCGACGGTAGGCATCCTGACGATCAGCACGAAGGGCGCGGCGGGCGAACGCGAAGACGCCTCTGGCGAGGTCATCCGCGAGTTGGTGACGGCGCCACCACTCAGCGCGACTGTGACTGAGCGCGCGCTCGTCGCCGACGAGCGCGCCGCGATTGAAGATGCGTTGCGCCGCTGGGCCGATGAATCACACCTCGACCTGATCTTGACAACGGGCGGCACCGGCCTCAGCCCGACTGATGTTACCCCCGAGGCTACCCTCGCCGTCCTTGACCGCCAGGCGCCGGGAATCGTCGAGGCGATGCGCCGCGAGACGCTGGCGAAGACACCCATGGCCATGCTCAGTCGCGCCGTCGCTGGGACACGCGGTGCCACGCTCATCATCAACCTGCCTGGCAGCCCGAAAGGTGTGCGCGAGTGCCTGGAGGTCGTCCTGCCGGTCCTGCCGCATGCGATTGAGCTGGTCAGCGGCAGGCGCACGGAACATGCGGTATAGGCCATACGAGCCATCTCACGGATGAGCTTCTTCCCACGGATGGGCTTAGGCGCTACAATAGTCACGCCCGCGCATGGTAGGTCACGTGTGCGGCGTAGTATAGCCAGAGGCGTCTCATCACCGTGGATGATCGTCGCCAGCCATCGCCAGAGAGGGCGCTGAGGGAAATTCGGGATGCAGGAACGGTCACAGGCGGGATTGTCGCGCTGGGGAGTCGCGGCGGCGATTGCGGCGGGCGGCGCTGGCGCGGTAGCGCTGGCGACCTGGATCGGCGCGCGGCTTTCGGGTCCAGCGAACAGCATGATCGAGGCCGAGGAGCGGCGCTACGCCTGGCGGCACGGCGAGATCACTTATAAAGTGAAGGGACGCGGCGCTCCGATCGTGCTGATTCATGGGATCTACGCGGGCGCGTCGTCGTTCGAGTATCGCCGGATCTTCGATCTGCTGGCGCGCGACTTCCGCGTCTATGCGGTGGACCTGCTCGGCTTCGGGCAATCGCAGCGCCCGCCGCTCGTCTACACGCCGACACTCTACGAGACGCTTATTCTCGACTTCCTCACTCAGGTCGTCGGCGCCGCCGATCATCCCGCCTTCGTCGTCGCCTCGTCGTTCTCAGCCGCCTTCACCATCCGCGCCGCCGCCGAACGCCCCAGCCTCTTCAGCCGCCTTGTCCTTATCGAGCCGACAGGCATGGAGAGTCGCACCGGGCCAGTCGCCCCGCCAGCGCAACGGGCGCTGCTGGCGATTCTGCGCTCGCCCATCATCGGGCAGGCGTTCTACCAATTGCTCACCTCGCGCGCAGGGCTGCGCTATTTTCTGCGCCGCGTCTACACCGACCCCAATGCGGTCACGCCGAAGCTGGTCAAGACCTACTATGCGCAGACGCACAAGCCCGGCGCACGCTATCCTGTCGCCAGCTTCATCTCCGGCGCGCTCGACGCTCCCGTGCGCGACCTCTACGGCCTGCTCAAGATGCCGATCCTGCTGGTCTGGGCACAGCATGCGCGCTTCACGCCGCTGGAGCAGGCGCGCGCCTTCCGCCAGGCCAACCCACGCGCCGAGACGCGCGTCTACGACTGTGGCGACCTGCCCCAGGAGGAAAAGGCGGCGGAGTTCGCGCACGACGTTGCGGCATGGCTGCTCGCGCCCATTCGATCGCGGCGCTAATCGCTTTCTTTGCCCGGAGCCGCGCCTTCCCACTACGCAAAAAACGGCGACTGCGCCGGCAATCTCCGTTTCCTGCTCGCAGTATACGCGCTGGCAAGCCCTCTCCGCATCCCCAAAACGAGCGATCACGGTATATCTCTGGCCCGCATACAATCGGTCACGCGCGGGCTGAACTGAAGCTGGGTCGCAACAGGTATGGGCAGCGAAAGGGAGAGCGCATGGCGAGCAGCGTGATTGACGCGATCATACAGAGGCGTGCGCCTGCGGATGGGCCAGGCGTCGCCGTGACAGTCATCCGCGATGGCGAGACGATCTATAAGAGTGGATATGGCTTTGCGAACCTGGAGTGGAGACAGCCGATCGGGCCTGAGACGGTCCTCGGTCTCGGCTCGGTGACCAAGCCCTTCACGGCGCAGGCCATCATGCTGCTGGAGCAGCAGGGCAAGTTACGCCTCGACGACGAGATCACCCACTATCTGCCCGACGCGCCGACGCATGGCAGGCAAATTACCATCGCGCATCTACTCACGCATACGTCCGGCATCGCCAATTTCGTCACCCAGCCAGGATTCTGGCCGAACGCCGCGAGAGAGGAGCGCACGCCTGAAGAGGTCGCCGCGCTCTTCGCCGACCTCCCACTCAATTTCGAGCCAGGCAATGACTACAGCTACAGCAACTCTGCCTATGTTCTGCTGGGCAGGCTGATCGAGACGCTCTCTGGCATGGCCTACGGCGATTTCATCGAATCGGCCATCTTCGCGCCGCTGGGTATGACCCATTCATGGTATATGGACGACCAACGCATCATCCCACAACGCGCCGCACGCTACCTGCGTGAGGAGGCGGATTGGGTTCGCGCGCCATACTTCAGCGCGAGCGTGACCTACGCCGCCGGTGGGCTTGGTTCGACGCTCGACGACCTCATCCTCTGGGATCAGGCGTTGCGCGACGGCTCGCTCATCTCGCATGAGGTGGATGCGCGCATGCGGGCGCCAGTCAGACTCAACGACGGGCGCGAGATGGGCTACGGGCTGGGCTGGGGACTCTCGCGCTATCGTGAACGCGCGGTGACGCACCACGCGGGCGGCGTGCCCGGCTACTCGTCCTTTGTCGGGCGCTTTCTCGACGACGGCATGACGATCATCGTCCTCTCCAATATCGGCTTGTTCGATGCTGGCGGTCTCGCCAAAGAGATTGCGAACTCCATCCTGAGCTTACCAGCGCCTGAGCGTGTGGCGGTCCCGGTCGCGGCGTCCGAGCTTGACGCCTGCGCTGGTGTCTACGACAATTTCATCGGCGAATCGCTGGAGGTCAGCCGGAAGGGTGAGGCGCTCATGGTAAGCGGCGAACTGACCTGCGACCTGATCTCGCTTGGCGACGCGATCTACGCCTCGGCGGATGACCCAGACATCACCGTGCGCTTTGAGCAGCCAGATGACCATGGCTATGCGCGCGTAATGGTCGTCGTTCCGTTCTACTGGTATGTCGTGACACGCAAGAGTCCATGAGCGAACAATTGGAGGCGCTATGAGCCAACTGAAGGCAGATGAATCTGTAGCGCCTCTCGTCTTCGTGCATGGCTCCGGCGATAGCGCGAAATCCTGGGCGCTGGTGATCGCTACGCTGACCGATATCCCCTGCGTGGCGCTCGACCTACCAGGACACGGCGCGCTGATCGAGCAACCTGGACCCTATGCTATGTCTGTCAGCGATTACGCAGCGTTCGTGCGCATGGAGATCGAGCGCCGAAAGTTGACCGACGCACGTATCGTCGGGCATTCGCTTGGCGGCGCCATTGCGCTCCAGCTCGCGCTCGACGCGCCGGACCTCGTGGGCGGCATCGCGCTTGTGGGGACAGGCGCGCGTCTGCGTGTCCTGCCGGATTTGCTGGCCGCTGCGCAGACAGAGCAGGCGGCGGCGCAGCCGCAACTGACAGGATTTGGCTTCGCGCCGGGACATGAAGAGCAGCGTGATCGCTTTCTGCGCGAGATGGAGCCGGTCGCGTCGGGAACGCTGTATCGCGATCTGGCCGCCTGCGACACCTTTGATCGCCGCGACCAGCTTGAGCGCATCACCTGCCCGGCGCTGATCGTCGTCGGAACCGAGGATCGTCTGACGCCGCCGAAGTACGCGACGTATCTGTATGACCACCTGTCGCAGGCGACGCTGGTGGAGATCGCCGGGGCCGGACACTACCTCCAGCAGGAGGCGCCGGAGGATCTTGCCGAGGCGCTGCGCGATTGGCGGACGCAGACGCTCGGCTAGTCAGGCTCGCCCGCCAGCAACGTGAACGCGCCGGTGAGGCTGAGCGTCGTCACGAGGTGCAGTAGGAAGAGCGCCGCGCGCGTCTCGCTTGGTCCCGGCGTGGCCATGGCAGGAATGAGCGAGAGCAAGAAGAAAATACCCGCCGCGATCCAGAAGACCAGAAATGGCCGACTTACCCAGCGTCCCAGCAGCTACAACAGCAGACTCGCGCCAGCGGCAGCCAGCGAGACGACGACCGCGATCATCACGATATTCAGCGAGGTCAACGAGGTGAGGTCAGGGCCAACCTGTACGAGTAGATCATGCCCGAAGGCCGCGGTGGCGATGAAGAATATGAGCGCGTCAACGATGAAGGCAGCGATCGCGCCAGCCACCGCCCCGCGCCAAATCCGTCTGGGCGCCACTTTTTGCGCCGTCAGATTCCTCCATGAAACGCTCAACATCCGCTGGCTCTTTCTGTCTGGCCCACAAACAACTCTCCCCCGACGAACAGATACGAATGTACCCGTTCAGGGGGAGAGTGACCATCGGCCATTCTACCGGGACAGCGCTGGACATTCCGCCAGGTCTACGGTGTGGGGGTGGCTGTCGCCGTTGGTGTCGTCGTGGCCCCGCCGGTCTTCGCCTGCATCAGCGCAATGGCCTTGAGCAGTTGCGTATCGTTGGCGGCCTTGATGTCGGCGAGTGTCGTCAGGTCGCCATTCCCGGTCAGCGGCGTGTAGGCGACGACATCCTTGGGTAGCGCGACCACGTTCTGCGGCTCATAGCCATTGTGGTAGACCGATTTCCCATCTGGCAGCAGCCATTCGCCCGTTCCCAGGATCAGTGTCGAGCCATCCGCCAGCGTCTTCGGCTCCAGCACCGTGCCGGTGCCGAAGGTTTTCTCACCCACCGTCTGCACGTCGGGGCGATTGATCGCAATTGCGCCGGCGGTGATCTCAGCGGCGCTGGCCGTATTGCCATCCACCAGGATCACCAGCGGGGTCGTCGTCGCTATCCCGCCAGACTTCACTTTGAGTGTCTCGCTCGTCGTGCGCGTCTTCAGAATCATCACATTCTTGTCGGGACCGGGGGCAACGAACTCGCTGGTGACGTTGACGGCCTGATCCAGATAGCCACCGCCATTGCCGCGCAGGTCGAGGATGATCCCCTTGACATTCTTGGACTGCGCGTCGCGGATCGCCTTCTTCAACTCGTCGTCGGCGTTGGCCGAGAAGTCGAGCAATTGGATATGCGCGATGTTGAGGTCGGAGATCGTGTAGCCCACGGCGGTCGGCGGTGTGATCTCCGCGCGCACCAGCGTCACATCGCGCGGGGTCGGAGGCTTAGCGGTCGGAGTCACGATGGTTAGCGTCACCGACGAGCCTTCCTTGCCGTCACCCTTGATCAGCGGACTCGCCTGCTCGATGGTAAGGCCCTTGAGTGTGGTCCCGTTGACGGCAGTGATCTGGTCGCCCGCCTTCAGGTTCGCCTTCGCGGCGGGTGAGTTAGGCATGATGGCGGTGATGATCAGCGGCTTGTCGCCACCGCCGCCAAGGTAGACGCCAATGCCGATGATCTTGTCGTTGTTGAGCTGGCTCGCCTCGTTCTTGTATTCCTCTGGCGTCTCGAAGCGGCTGTGCCCGGTGTCGCCAAGCGTGTCCACCATGGCGTTGATCGCGGCGTAGGCCATCTTCTGCTTGTCGATGGCGTTGGTGAAGACGTAGTTCTTCGTGATTTCGGTGTACGCCTGATTGATGATGTGCTGATTGACGTCGTCCGCCGGGATATAGTTGGCCTGATTGACGTAGGCGTTGCCGAACCATCCTGCGCCGAACGCCAGCACGACCAGCAGCGACGTGACCACCGTCTGCGCGATGCCACGCTCGCTCGGCCTGTTTGTGTTCTGCGGCGGTACAGGTGGGGTTGGATCAGCCAACTGGGGGTCCTGCAACATAATGGATGGCTCTCCTGGCGGAAGGAACGTCAAAATCAGTGCGACGATGAGAACGTTGAGCGAGAACGTTGAGATTGTAGCGCGCCCTCACACTAGTGAGCATACGCGCGGAGCGGCGTATGGGTGGCGCCGCGTGTCCGGCGGCAAACAAAAGAGCCGACGACAGCGTTGCCGCCGCGCCGGCCCCTGAGACAAAGCGCCTAGAGCGTCTCCTAGTGCGTCAGGATCACCACATTCGGCCAATTGACGTCGATCATCGACTGCAGCGGTGTGAGCGCGAAGCCAGAGACCCATGGTCGCTGTCGCCAGGAGTACTTCTCCTGCGAGATCGGGATCATGCCGCCGTTGTCGACGGCCCACTGCTCGACCTGGTTATACATGCCCATGCGCTTGTCGAAATTAAGTTCCTTATCGGCGCCGTCGAGTAGTTGGTCGATCTCCGGATCGCTCACCCCAGTCCAGTTGTAGCCGGCGTCGGTCCTGAAGAAGAGTGAGAGCCAGTCCTGCGGATCAGGATAGTCGGCGATCCAGCCGAGGAACCATCCCTGCATCGGGTCCTCCGCGGCGGGGAGAGCGACGTTTTGTCCAAAGAAGATACTGTCGTCGAGTCCGACAGCCTTCACGCTTAATCCGAGCGAGTTCTTCCACTGATCAGCCGCGCCAATCGCCAACGCTGCCTGGGCGACCTTCCCCTGGCGATAGTAGAACGTGATGTCCTGTAGTGGCTTGCCGTCGACGCTGACAATGTAGCGACAGTAGGCGTAGCGCTTATCAAAGAAGTTACCAGACGCCGGACAGGAATCCTGCGCCTTTTTGAGCAGGTTGGTCGCCGCTGTCTGGTTCCCTGTCAGCGACTGTGTGCCGTCTGGCGGTGGATTCTTCAGATTGACGTCGTAGCCGGGCATCCCGCGCGGCACGAAGTGGTTGGATGGCGCGCCTGCGCCTTGCTCGATACGGTCGACGAGAATCTGCTTGTTCAGCGAGAGCGCGAATGCCTGGCGCACCTGCAGGTTATCGAATGGCGCCTTCGCCCAGTTCAAGCTCGCAAAAACGGTGCTGAGCGTCGGAACCTCATGGAAGTCGCCCTGGCCACGCGCGGTGTTGTAGCTGGTGCTTGGCACGACCACATAGTCATACTTGCCCGCGCGATAGTCAGAGTAGGCTTGATCTTGATCGTAGACCACCGGGCGCTGGACTTGCTGGATCTGGATGTGTTTGTCCCAGGCGTCCTGCCAGGCGGGGTTTGGGACCAAGGTCATCTGGGTACCGTCGCCATAGGATTGCACCTTGAATGGCCCAGAACACCCACCCTGATCCAGGTGATCCACCCATTTGCCGCCAGCCCACTGCGGATTCTCGACGAAGGACTGCTCCAAAGCGAACGATGTTGGATAGGTGAGCGCCTGGAGGAAGTACGAGACAGGCGCGTTCAGGCGAATCTTCAGCGTCAATGGGTCAATGACGTTCAGTCCCTTTTTGGGATCATCGCCCTGGCTGATGAGCGAGGGGATGTTATCGCCCTTCGTCCCTAATTTATCCGTCGCGCCGAGGATAGCTGTAAGATAGGTGGCGGCAATGTTATCGCATGACCCGGCAATGCCTTCACCCTGGGGGCCCTGCGGTCCATAGGTTTGCGCGTCATACACGGGACAGAGGCGTGGATCGAGCGCGCGATCAATGCTGTAGGCAAAGTCCTTGGCGGTGAGCGGCTGCCCATCACTGAACTTCATGTTGGGGCGCAGATGGAAGGTGTACTCGACACCCGATTGGGCTACATCCCAACTCGTCGCGGCATCCGGGGCGACCTTCAGGTCCTTATCGAGCGTTACCAGCGAGGTAAAGATCATCTGCGCCGTCGGGAGGTCGTCGAGGCGATAGATCAACGCGGGATCGAGTATCTGCGCGTAGCTGATCTTCTTCGCGCCGACGAACGGCCAAGTGAATGTCTGATCCTTCGCCGGAGAGGTCGCCGAGACGGAGTCCGTGCTGCAACTCGCCAGGAGGAGGGGTATCAGCCCCACCAGGAGAAGTAGCGTGCGTGCGAGCGTCGCCCGCGAAAACACCTGGCGTCCTTCGCTCGCCCGTCCTCCGTTTGTTCCGGCGCGGTGTATCCTCATCTCACCCCATCCTCTAGCCACAGCACATTACGCAACAGCCCGGCGCCGCCCTCGTTGGCGGGCCTTGGGGCGCGGAATAATTCAACATCCCACGCGATTGTACGCATCGGCGCCCGACCTGTCAATCACACCGACCTATCGCCTAGTCTCCCCTACACTCTCCACACTCTCCCTTGGAGCGTCGTTCACGCGCGGACGGCGTGCGCGCAGAGCATCGGCACGGTCAAGGTCAACTCGCCACCCGTCAGGTACGCGCGCGCGGCCAGGCGGCGCTCTAGCTCATGGAAGACGAGTCCGCGCACCGTTTCATCCTCGATGACTCCACGCCAACTCTCCAGGTAGGTCGTCTGGATCAGCAGTGAGCCGAAAAACGCCTGCGGCGAGGGGTAGCGCAGGGTAAAACTCTCGGTGGCGGCGCGCTTCAGCGTGAAGCCTGCGTCTTCCAGCAGACGCTGGACCGATGCGACGGTTGGACGCGCGCCAATCATCTGCGTCAGTTCACGCACGGCGCCCTCCAGCTTGAGGTCGCGCAACGTGAGGTAATAGATGTCCAGGAACTCGCGCATCGCCGATTGCAGCGGCGTCGTCAGCAGCAACTGCCCACCGGGACGCAACAGCCGCCGCATCTGCGCCAGCGCGCCAGCGCGATCAGGGAAACTGGCCAGACCCAGGTTACAGGTGATGGTGTCGAATGAGGCGGCTGGGAGGCCGCTCGCCATGATGTCGGCGACGAGGAATGAGACGTTGCGCAGCCACTGATCGTTCGCCTTGCGCCGTGCGATGGCGATCGCCTCGTCCCATACGTCGATGCCGGCGATGTCGCTCGCCTGGCCCAGAAAGCGCGCCAGTTCCAGCGTCGGATAGCCTGCGCCGCAGCCCACGTCGAGGACCTGCCAGCCGGTTGTGCGCGGCAGCGTCAAAAACATGCTGAGCAGCAGCCGCCCGAACGGAGCCGACCACTCTGGCCGCAGCACGGCGTCGTAGACCTCGGCGAAACCCGGCTCCGTCACGTCATGGGTGATCGTGAGGTAGCTCTCACTGGATGTGCGCGCGAGGATGGCCTGCGCAGCGGGGCTCAGCCCCGCCCTGGGTGGTGGAGCGCTGCGTGGCAGCGGCGGGAAGAGCGGAGTCGGCTGTTCGAGCGCCGGATCGCGTGGCGTGGCGATGTCGCGCAGGGCGCGCGCCTTGCCGGTGTAGCCATTATGCGCGTTGGAGGGGTCCCAATCATCCCATTGGGGCGCGCCCAGCGGATTGAGTGGCGTGCGTCGCTCGTCCTGATTGCCCATCCCAGCCCTGCCTTACCCTCTAGCGGCGCTCCCACTCATCGCGTCACGGCGTCTGCGTGCCTGTTGGCGAGCCACTGGGCGAAGGCGATGGTGTGCCTTTGGTGCTCGGCGTCGGCGTTGGCTGCTCGACCGCGAAGTAAATCGTCTGCGCTAGGCGCGGATCATGCGCCTGGTCGCTCGTGTCGTTGTCGGGTCGGTCCCAGTAGATTCTTGCCATGCCAACACCTGCGGATGGATAGGGACATCCAAAATGCACATTAATATCAGCTGTAACGGGTTGGTATGTTCGGTCCTTACCGCGCGGAACCTGTGCGTCAATGCCGTTGAGATACCAGTAGATCGTGACAGTATGTTTCTCACCAGCAGTGACGTTGCGGATCTGAACAATTATGTGGACTGTGCTCCCTACCGGGAAATGGGAGGTGACGTCAATCGGTGTGAGATTGGCGTCAACCGAGCGCGAGGTCACTGCGGCGACGACATATTTCGCTGCGGGACCGGGCGTGCTGACAGGTGTGACGGGTACCTGAGAGAAATCGTAGACCGCTGGTGTGAGTCGGGTCTGGAGGATCGGTGGCAGCACACTGGTGAGGCGATCTTTGCCCAAGAAGGCGGTGGCGCCACAGGCGGCGATGCAGACGAGCATTATGCTCAAGACACCGCTCACGACGCGCCACGATCTGATCTTTCGCTTCGGCCTGTCGCTCGTCACCGGGATATAGGCCGGACGCCGGATGCCTAGCGCGCGCTCTTCCTCTTCGGTCTCGGGCTGGCCTGGCAACGCCGGCAGACCTGCGCCCTGTGGCATTGGCATGATCTGGTTGGCGCTGGGAACGAGCGCGCGACCGAGGTCCATTTCTTCATAGTCGCCTCGCTGGCGGCCACGACCACGCGGCGCGTCGTAGTCGTCCCAGTCCGCTCCGGAGCCGCGACCACCGCCGCCACGAGACTTCCACTGGCTCAACGATGAGCCGCCTGGAGCCGGAGCGCCACAATTCGGGCATCTCCCTGTGCGCGGACGTCGTGCGCCACAGCGGTCGCACTCCATGATATCGCCTCCTGGACCAGTGTGTATCTGTGCGGGGACTAGACGTTACAGCTTGCACGGTAGAGCGCGCCGCAACGCTCAAGCAGCATACACGGCCTCTACGGAGGGGTCAAGAATTCTCGCCTAAAATTAGGAGCAATGTACGACCTGGCGGCGCGCAAAAAACGATGAGAAAGCTCACATGCCGTTCAAAGGATTCTCACACATGCTCGCCGTACTCTGATGTACAGAGCCAAAAACGCTCTGAGTACAGATGTCGCGATCAGACGCTACAACGCAGGAGCCGCACAAGATAGCAGCCCAGTCACGCGACGTTGCAGAAAGCTGGTTCATCAGGTGAACGACGAACAGACTCCACAGTATCCGGAGGGGCAATATCCCGCCGGGCAATCTTCTGAGCCGGCGCAGACGCCGGGGTCAGGTGGGGCGACGCCACCTGCGGATGATCGGGCGGCCCAGCGCCCGGTCGCCCCCGGCGCCAACTGGACTCCAGAACCCTGGGTCGAGAGCGATCCCGCGCGCCACTGGGCGCAAGGCAGCGAGTTGACACCTGCTGAGTCGGCTCCCACCCAGCCACTGTATGAGCCTCCTCTGCGCGCCGCGACGACGGGTGTGCAACTCCAGGGGCCAGCGCGCGCGATCTCGGCGGGACTGCTCGCGCTCGTCTTGATTGTGGGCGCCTTCCTCGCCGGACGCGGCCTCACGCTCGCCGCGCAGAACAACGGCTCGACATCACAGGGTCCGGTGGTCGTCTCCACATCCGGCGCATCTTCCAACTCGTCGGTCTCCTCGAACCTGAACGCCGAGCAGTTGCAGGCGGCGGTTGTGAGCGTGGCCGACAAGGTGGAAGAGTCCGTCGTCACGGTGCATAGCTCCGGCAGCGTTGGCTCGGCCATCGGCTCTGGCGAGTTTGTCACCTCGGATGGCTACATCGCCACCAACAATCACGTGGTGGACGGCTTTAGCTCGTATTCAGTGACGCTCTCCGATGGCACGAACCTCAATGCGACTCTCGTCGGCGAGGACCCCCAGGATGACCTCGCCGTCCTCAAGGTCAACACGTCGAACGCTCCGGCGATCACCCTCGCCGATTCCAGCGCCGCGAAGGTCGGCGAGTTCGTCGTCGCGATTGGCTCGCCGCTTGGCCAGTCGAACACCAAGACCTTTGGCATCATCAGTGCGCTCAACCGCACGGAGACCGAGGAGGGCGATGGCATCTCATCCAGCGCTGGGCCGATTCTAACGGGAATGATCCAGACGAGCGCCGCGCTCGCGCCGGGCAATAGCGGTGGCGCGCTGGTGGATCTGGACGGCAAGATGGTCGGCATGCCAACGCTCGCCGAGACTAGTGGGACAGGGCGGCAGTCTAGCTCGACCTCGACCATCGGCTTTGCGATTTCCTCGAACCGCGTCGCCTACGTGGTGAATCAACTCATCCACAGCGGCAAGCTCACCAGCACGAACCAGGGCTTCCTCGGCGTCTCGACTCGCGCGGCGGGCAATGGCTTCACGTCACAAGGCGTCGCCGTCGCTGGCTTCACGCAGGACGCCCACGGCGCGACTCCAGCGCAGTCCGCAGGCCTTCAGGTCGGTGATGTCATCGTCGCCGTCAACGGCCAAACGATTACCTCGGAAGAAGATCTCGCCGGCGCGGTGCTCTCGCGCACGCCAGGAACCAAGATTAGCGTCGAGGTGCAGCGCGGCAATGGCCAGCAGACGATTCAGGTCACGCTCGGCGAGCGCCCGACGAACGTGAGCGCATAAGCGCGCTGACCTGACCGACGGCGGGGTGTGGAGCGCACGGACGCGCTCCCTCCGCTCTCTGTCCACGCTCTCCAGTGAGTGAGTCGCCCAATCGCGACTCTCTGCGCTCCCCCTTTTGCGGAGGCTCTATGACTATGAAAGGAATGCTCGCCGCCGACGCGGGCGATACCCGGAGATCGCGCCTGACCAGCGCGAGCGAACTCGGCCAGCGCGCGCTGCTCTTTTTCCAGCCCTGGCGCCGCCGCGCGCTACTGTTGATCGCTCTGATCGCCGCCTTCTGCGACTTCTATCAGCTTCAGGCCAATGGATATGCGAATCTCTACTATGCCGCCGCCATCCGCAGCATGATGCAGAGCTGGCACAACTTCTTCTTCGTCTCCTATGACCCCGGCGGCTTCGTCAGCGTGGACAAACCCCCGCTCGGCTTCTGGATTCAGACCATCAGCGCGAAGATCTTTGGCTACAGCGGCTTCAGTATTCTTCTGCCGGAGGCGCTGGCGGGCGTGGCCTCGGTCATCGTGCTCTACGTCCTCGTGCGGCGCGCCTTTGGCGACGTAGCGGGGCTGCTGGCGGCGCTGGCGCTGGCGATCACGCCGATCAGCGTCGTCACCAACCGCAACAACACGATTGATAGCCTCCTCGTTCTGACCTCGCTGCTGGCGGCGTGGGCCGTCCTCAAGGCGACAGAGCAGGGGAGCCTGCGCTGGCTGCTGGTTGCCGGGCTGCTCGTCGGTCTCGGGTTCAATATTAAAATGCTCGAGGCCTGGCTCATTCTGCCTGCGCTCGCGTTAGTGTATTTGCTCGGCGCGCCGCTGCGCTGGCGCACGCGCCTGTTGCATCTCGTCCTCGCAGGCGCCGTGATGCTGGTGATCTCGCTGGCCTGGGTCGTCGCGGTGGACCTCACTCCGGCGAGCGAGCGTCCCTATGTCGGGTCGAGCCAGACGAACTCCGAGATGGAGCTGGCGTTCGGCTACAACGGCATTCAGCGGCTCACCGGCGCGCTCTTCAACCGTGGCGCCCCAGCCTCTTCCACGACGAACTCAGGCTTCGCCTTCCCAACCGGCGCGGCGGGCAATGGTCCTGGAGGAGCCAGCGAGAATGGCCAGGTGGGCTTCTTCCGCCTGCTCAATGAGCAGCTTGGCCCGCAGGTGAGCTGGCTGCTGCCTTTCGCCATCCTCGGCTTCCTGGCGGCAGCATTCACCAGCCGTGGCGCAGTCCCAATGAGCGAGACGGAATCCGGCGGCGGACTGGTCGGCTGGGCGCGACGGCTGTGCTCCGATCCTGAGGCGCGTAGACAGGCCCACTTGAACCGGCAGCAGCAGTCGCTGACTCTCTGGGGTATGTGGGTACTGACGCAGGGCGTCTTCTTCAGCGTCGCCGGGTTCTTCCATACCTACTATCTCTCGATGCTCGCGCCGGGAATTGCGGCGCTGGTCGGGATCGGCGCGGTGGCGCTCTGGCGCGCGTTCCAGCAAGGTGCCTGGCTCGGCTGGCTACTGCCGGCTTCGCTGGTCGTCACGGCGGCGACGCAGGTCTACCTGCTGGCGAATTATCCCGACTACAGCGCCTGGATCGCGCCCATCACGCTTGGCGCCACGCTGATCGCCGCCACTGTCCTGATCTGGCTCCGGCTGCAAAGCGCTCGCGCCAGCCAGGGAACTGTCACGCTGGCCAGCGGGCATGAGCCGATGGCGATCGAGGAGAACGGCGATTTCGCGGTGGAGCGCGTAGAGCCGGTGACGCGTCCGCAACCCTCGCGCTATCAGCAGTGGCTGCGTCTCGCCGCGCCGTGGATTGTCGCGGGGGCAATGCTCGCGTTGCTGGTAGCGCCCGCCGCCTGGGTCGGCGCCTCGCTGGCCAGCCCGTCTACCTCGAATCTGCCGGTCGCCGGTCCCCGATCGACCACAGCTTTCAGTGGACCAGGTGGCGCTAACGGAGGATTCGCCGGGCGCAGGCAAGCCAACGGCGGATTCCCTGGCGGTGGTGGTTTCCCCGGTGGCGCGCCGCCGAACTTTGGGGGCAATGGCGGTTTTGCGCCACCATCCGGCGGAGGTAATGGGACATTCACACCACCGACGGGAACTGGTGGAACGTCAGGTAACTCGGCGACGAATGTCCAGGTGAACAGCGACCTGATCGCCTATCTGGAAGCGCATGAGACGGCTGGGTCGTTCCTCTTCGCCACCACCAGCTCGATGACCGCTTCGCCCTATATCATTGCGACGGGCAAGCCGGTGATGGCATTGGGCGGATTTTCAGGAAGCGATCCTATCCTCACAGTAGCGCAGTTGCAGGCGCTCGTCGCCAATGGGACCGTCCGCTACTTCTTGCTCGGTGGTGGCGGAGGTGGGTTCGGTGGTGGGCCAGGCGGCTCGTCCAGCGCGACCTCGTGGGTCACTAACACTTGCACCGCCGTCTCGTCGTCGGAATGGAGCGGCTCAGGGAGCAGTAGCCAAGGAGGGGGAACGCAACTATACGATTGCGCTGGTAAGGCGTAGTAGTGACAGATCGTAGATACTAGAGGGGATCGCCAGCGGGCGGTCAGGAGCAAGAGGCAATGGCAGTCATTAGGGGGACGCCAGTGAGCGTACGCGAGGAGCAGGGCGCGGTCGCCCCTTCCCAGAAACGCTCGCTGTGGTCCCGCCTCTTCTCCGGCAAGGCTCGCCCGATTCGCTTCTTTCTCGTCGGCCAGACGGCCACTATCACGCAACTCTGCATTCTCTACGCGCTGACGAGCCTGGGCTGGCTGCCTGGCATAGCGAACGCCGTCGCGCTGATCCTCTCGTCGCAGGTCAACTTCTTCCTCAGCGCCACCTTCACCTGGCGCGATCGTGACGCGCTGGAGCGTCGCAGCGAACGCAATGGGGCTACCACGCGCATCATCCTTGGACGCTGGATGCGCTTCATGAGCGGCATCGCCGTGACGACGCTGCTCAACGATGGGCTGTTCATCCTGCTGGAGCGCACCGCCCTGCCTGTCCTGGCTGCGGCAATCATCAGTTCCGGCGTGATTGCCGTGCTGAACTACCTGATGATTGACCTCCTGATCTTCCGCCGCAAACGCAACAAAGTCTCTCCGTCCGCATAGCGGACCTCATCATCTTGCCGACGCTTCCAGGGGGAAGGAGTACCCCAATGAACGCGCAACTCGCGCCGGTCGCGCATGCGCCTGAACCGCACACTGTCTGGAGCGCGCCGATGCTCACCGTCATCGCGCCGGTCTATAACGAGGAGGCGCTCCTCCCGCTTTTCTACCGTCGCGCCATCGCCGCGCTGGAGAGCCTGGATGAACCGTTTGAGTTGCTGTTGATTGACGATGGCAGTCGCGACCACTCCTACGAGATCATGCGTGCGCTACACGAGCGCGACGCTCGGGTGCGAGTCGTCAGCTTCTCGCGTAACTTCGGCCATCAGATGGCGATCTCGGCAGGGCTAGACCTTGCGCGCGGCCAGGCGGTGGTCATTATGGACGCCGACTTGCAGGACCCGCCTGAACTGATCCCGACGCTTGTGCAGAAATGGCGCGAGGGCGGCGAAGTGGTCTACGCGCAGCGCACGCGGCGGCGCGGCGAGACGCTCTTCAAACGGCTGACGGCCTCGCTGTTCTACCGCCTGATTGGGCGCATCGCCTCGGTTCCCATCCCGCCTGATACGGGCGACTTCCGCCTGCTCGACCGGCGCGTGGTGAACGCATTGGTGACGATGCGCGAGCGTCACCGCTTCCTGCGTGGTCTCTCGGCGTGGCTGGGCTTCAGGCAGGTGGCGGTTCCCTACGAGCGCGAGGAGCGTCTGGCTGGCGAGACAAAGTGGCCATTCTGGAAGATGGCGCGCTTCTCGCTCGACGCGATCACCGGCTTCAGCTTCGCGCCGCTGCAACTCGCCACGGCCTGCGGCTTCTTCGTCGCAGGGCTGAGCGTCCTCGGCATCCTGCTCGCCGTTGTCTTGCGCCTCTTCAACGTGGCGATTCAGGGGCAGGCGACGACGCTGATCCTCGTGCTGTTCATGGGCGGCGTCCAGTTGATTTTCCTAGGGATCATCGGCGAGTATCTGGGACGTATCTACGACGAGGTACGCGCCCGCCCGCTCTACGTGGTGCGCGAGGAGCTTGGCCCCGACCACGAGTGAGTGATCTTCTCTGCATTTCTTATACCCCCAAAAGCCAGCCCGCTTGACGCTCGCATGAGTGGCGCGTACACTTGGGCGTACCTCCACTTTGGCTCGAATCTGCCCGTGCGCGTTCCCCACGCAGCGTGGCGCCAAGAGAGCGGGGATACGGTTTGGCGCGTATCGTCGGTGGGCTATTGGGCTGGATCGCCAGCATCACGCCCCTGATCGTGGTCAACATCTTTGGCGCGCTCGGCGTCTTGAGCTGGGATGACGCCTTCGTCGTCAGCGCGGTCGCCTTGATTGCTGGCCCCATACTTGGTGGGCTGGTGGCGGGCTACGTCGCGGGCCATCCCGACCGCGCCTCCGCGTCTGGCGCGCGTGAAGCGGGTGTGGCCGGCGGAATAGCCGCCGCACTCTACTTCCTCTCGATCATGGGGCTGGTGATTTTTGCTCTGCGCCCGGAGACGATCCCCTCCACTCTGCAAGATCATCCTCTGCGCTCCGCGCTCGCGGTCATCGCCTTGGCGATCTTCGCGCTCTTCGCGGTGGGCGTCGCGTTCTTCGTCGGCGCCTGGTTCGATCGCCGCGCGGATGAGGTGGCGTATGAGTCCTATACAGCGAAGATGCGCGCGCTGAACGTTCAAAAAGCTCCGAATGCCTCGCGTCCCGCCACGCCAGCGTCCAGGCCACTCGGACCATCGGAGTCGCATGGGTCGAGCATGCGCGATTGGCGCGAGCGCGCGCAGACACCTGCGCAGGGAGGATATCCCAGCGGTCCATGGCGGGAGGATGACGCCGCGCCGCGCCGCGAGCCGTGGCGCTCGCGGTAGTTCCACGCTTACCCCCAAAGGAGATCGCCCGATGGCGCGCCTGCTCTTCCTGGGAACCGCCGCCGCGCTGCCCACTGCGCGCCGCACAAACTCCATCATCGCCGTGACAGGCGAGGGGGATAAGGGTGGACTGCTGATTGATTGCGGCGGCGACGCTTATGGAGCGCTCCTGCGCGCGGGACTCGGCCCGAACGACCTCGGCGATCTCTTCATCACCCACGCGCATATTGATCACATCGGCAGTCTCCCCTCGCTGATCGAGAGTTATCGCCTCGGCGGGCGATCGAAGCCGTTACACATCTGGGCGCTGCCGGAGGTGATGGCGGTGGCGCACAAGCTGATTACCGCCTTCGACTTCGAGCTGCATCTGGACAACTGGACGTTCGACGTCAGCTTCCATGAGGTGGAGCATGGCGAGGAATTGACACTCGGAGGCTACAAGGCGCGCATCCTGCGGATGGATCACGCCGTGCCGTCGGCGGGCGTCCGGCTGGAAGTGCCACGCGGCCCCGTCGCCTATACCTGTGACACGCAACCAAATCCCGCGCTGCCGGAGCTTGGGCGTGGGGCGCGGCTGCTCATTACCGAGAGCACCTTCCTGCGCCAACACGTCGAGTATGCGCGCATGACGAAGCACATGACGGCGTACGAGGCGGGGCAGCAGGCGACGGCGTGTGGCGTCGAGTCGCTCGCGCTGGTGCATATCGGCGAGGGTGAGGGCATGGCGGTGGAAGAGGCGCGCGCCGAGGCCGCCGAGGTCTTCGCTGGCGAGGTGCTCATCCCTGCGGATGGCGACGCGCTCGAAGTCTGAGACGGAAGGTATTGCAGTCATAGCCCGATACGAGCGCGGCTCCGGTGTTTAGCGCGCCACATGATATACTGTCGGCGAGCATGATAGAACGAAAGTTCTTGTAATGGCGCTGGAATTGGACGCGCATGAGGGCCAGGGCTATGAGCGAGCGCATTGTCTCTCCGAATATGAGTGAGCAGGATATGGACGACGAGATCCAGGAAAACTCGCTGCGGCCGCGCCGCCTGGACGACTATATCGGCCAGGAAAAGGTCAAGGGTAACCTGCGCATCCTGCTGGAGGCGGCGAACAAGCGCGGCGAGGCGCTCGACCATGTGCTGCTCTACGGTCCACCGGGGCTGGGCAAGACCTCGCTCTCGCTCATCATCTCGACTGAGATGGGCGTGAACATCCGCATGACCTCCGGTCCCGCCATCGAGCACGCCGGCGACCTCGCCTCGATCCTGACGGCGCTGGAGGAGCGCGACGTGCTTTTCATCGACGAGATTCACCGTTTGGGAAACGTCGTCGAGGAGCGGCTCTATTCCGCGATGGAGGACTTCGCGCTCGATCTGGTGATCGGCAAGGGTCCGTCGGCGCGCTCGGTGCGACTGCCGCTCAAGCCCTTCACGGTCGTCGCGGCCACCACTCGCGCCGGAGCGCTCTCGGCCCCCTTACGCGACCGCTTCGGCGCGACCTACCGGCTGGACTACTACGACCAGGAGGCGCTGGCGAAGATCGTTCGCCGCTCGGCGCGTATCCTGCGTATCGAGGCGCACGAGGATGGCGTGCAGGAGATCGCGCTGCGGGCGCGTGGCACGCCACGCATTGCCAACCGGCTGGTGCGACGCGTCCGCGACTACGCGCAGGTGCGCGCCGATGGCGTCATCACGCGCGAGGTGGCGCGCGCCGCGCTGGAGGCGCTGGAGGTGGACGAGAAGGGGCTGGATACCTCCGACCGCACGTTGTTGCTGACGATCATCCAGAAGTTCGATGGCGGCCCGGTGGGCATCGAGACGCTGGCGGCGAGTACGAGCGAGGAGTCTGAGACCATCGAGGATGTCTACGAGCCGTACCTGCTCCAGATCGGATTCCTCACGCGGACACCGCGAGGTCGGGTCGCGACCGCGAGCGCCTATCGACATCTCGGCGCGACGGCTGACGGCGTGCTTCCTCTTTCCTAGACCACGTTCCTGGACCCCCTCTCGAGGCCCCGCATGCGCTGTCCTCGGCCCGCCGCCGGCCCCGCCCGTTCCGCCCGCCGGTGTGCCCTAACCTGTGGC
>DATAOM010000345.1:0-2871 GCA_036265775.1 Ktedonobacterales bacterium
CGCGACGGACTCTCCGCAGACGGTGGCCATGATGCGGCTGATCGCCGGTGAGTCCATCCGTCATCCAGGGGTCGCCGAGATGCTGAACCGGCTCGGCCCTGGGCGCGGCTTCGCCTTTATGCGGAGCTACATGGAGCGCCAGATGGAGATTGGGACGCTGCGGCGGATCGAGCCGGGCGCCGCGGTACGGTGTTTCGTCGGCCCGCTTCTTGCTTTCATCATGACGAAGGTCATCTTTCCACAGCCCGATACAGACTTGCTCTCGACGGAAGCCATGGCGGTGGCAGCAGTGGACGTTTTCCTGCGCGGGATGGAGCCACATGACGCCTGATGCGCGTCGAGACAGGAGGCGAGCAGATGACAGAGGAGATGGCGTCAGAGGCGACGCAGCTTGCGCCGATGAGTCATGAGATCATCGAGCGGCGTCAAGCGGCGCTCTGTGTCGTGGGCGCTGGCCCAGCGGGCGTGATGCTCTCGCTCTTCCTCGCGCGCAAGGGTATTCCGGTGATCCTGCTCGAAGAGCACATGGATTTCGACCGCGACTTTCGCGGCGACACGATTCACCCCATGACCCTGGCGGCGCTCGATCAGATTGGCCTCGCGCGCAGGATGCTGCAGACGTTGCCACATAGCGAGATTCATAGCGCGAGCATCGAGACCGTCGATGGACCCTTCACGCCGATCAACTTCAGCTACCTCCACACGCCATTTCCCTTCGTCGCGCTCCTGCCCCAGAAGGACTTTCTGGCCTTCATCACCAAAGAGGCGGCGCGTTATCCCAACTTCACCCTGCTGATGGGCGCGCGTGTTGAGGAATTGGTTGAGGAAGACGACGTCGTGCGTGGCGTGCGCTATCGCGGCCAGCAGGGCTGGGGTGAGGTCCGCGCGCTGGTGACAGTGGGTTGCGACGGACGTTTCTCGCGGCTGCGGCGACTGGGCGGCTTCTCGGCCATCACCACCTCATCGCCGATTGATGTGCTGTGGTTCCGGCTGCCGCGGCGTGAGGATGATCCGCCAGAGGCGCTCGCGCGCTTTTTCAACGGGCGCTTCTTCGTGATGCTCAATCGCGGCGACCAATGGCAGATCGCCTACATCATCCTCAAAGGCGGCTATCAGGACCTGCGCGCGCAGGGAATCGAGGCGCTGCAGCAGATCATCGCCGAGACTGCGCCAGAGATGGCCGACCGCGCGCACGAACTGGAGAGTTGGCGGCAGGTCTCGCTGCTCTCGGTCGCCTCGGATAGATTGACGCGCTGGAGCAGGCCGGGACTACTGCTGATCGGCGATGCGGCGCATGTCATGTCGCCGGTGGGCGGCGTCGGCATCAACTACGCCATTCAGGACGCTATTGTGACCGCGAACACGCTCTACGAGCCGTTGCGTCAGGGTCATGTCACCGAGGCTGATCTGGCGCGCATTCATCGGGAGCGCGAGTTCCCGACCCGGCTGATCCAGGCGATTCAGGCGCGGATACAGGGCGCGCTGCTTCCGTTGACACATGAATCGGGTCAGTTGCATGTCCCAGGATGGCTACAGATGGCGCTGCGTCTGCCAGGCGTCAGCGGGCTACCGCCGTATGTGATGGGGATCGGGTTTCGTCCCGCGAAACTGCGCCCCGAACTGATCGCGGAGGAGCCGATGAGCGCGTCTCGCATGCCTTGAGCGCCGCTCGGCTGGCTGCGAGGGAAGGCGAGCTTGTGCTATACTGTCATGGCCTGAAAGTCCTCATCGGAAGGATGACAGCATCGATAACACCCGGGAGCCTGGTAGCCGCCTGACGCACGGAGCGCGTTCTGGCTGGTTTTCCTTTACCCCCGCTCCTGGCGAATTTCAACTATCTCCAAGCCGCGAAGATGCGGCGTTTTGCTGCGAGGGAGCGGCCAGTTAGCGATTGAAGTATGAACGGTGAGGCGCGCATTTCTGCGCACTGTGGGAGGGATCTCTGCGGTCCTCGCCGTATCTTGAGCGGCCGCCAGGAGTGGCGCGCCTGAAAGCGCAAGTAGGCGCTGCGCGCGAGATGTCCAGATGGCTGGAGGCGCGCGTCACAGGAGGTAATGTAAAGATGGGTCAGTCACAACAGCCGGAGCAGCGACGCCAGCAGATCGCGGTCATCGGCAACTATCTTCCGCGGCAGTGTGGCATTGCGACGTTTACGACCGACTTTTGTGAGGCGCTCGCAGCGAAAGCGCCGGAGGCGAGCATCTTCGCCATCCCTGTCAACGATACTGAAGAGGGCTACGCCTACCCGCCGATGGTGCGCTTCGAGCTGGAGGAGAGCGACGTCGAGTCCTACCGGCGCGCGGCGGACTTCATCAACCTCAACGGCGTAGACCTGGTCGTCTTGCAGCACGAATATGGCATCTTCGGCGGCATCGCCGGCAGCCACATTCTGGCGCTGCTGCGTGAACTGCATATGCCCATTGTGACCGTGCTGCACACTGTCCTGCGTGAGCCGGATCGCACGCAGCGCAAGGTGCTGGCCGAGATTGCCAAGCTCTCGGATCGTCTCGTCGTCATGAGCGAGCATGCTGTGCAGTTCCTGACCGAGATCTACGAGATCCCGGAGGAAAAGATCGCCATCATTCCGCATGGCATCCCTGATGTGCCGTTTGTGGACCCGAACTTCTATAAAGACAAGTTCGACGCCGAGGGCAGGACTGTTCTGCTCACCTTTGGTCTGCTATCTCCCAATAAGGGCATCGAGAACGTGATCGCGGCGCTCCCAGCTATCGTTGAGCGCTATCCTGACGTTCTCTATATTGTGCTCGGCGCAACGCACCCGCATGTCGTCCGTCATGAGGGCGAGGCGTACCGGCTGCGTCTGCAGCAGTTGGCGCGCGAGCTGGGCGTGGAGAAGAATGTCGTCTTCTA
>DATAOM010000346.1:0-15007 GCA_036265775.1 Ktedonobacterales bacterium
GGGCACTGGGCGCACTACCATGACACGATGTACCCACCGATGGAGATGGAGAGCGGCGAGGAATTGATTCTGCGGCCGATGAACTGCCCGCATCACATCCAGATCTACAGGGCGAAGATGCGCTCGTATCGCGACCTGCCGATACGCATCGCCGAGCTTGGCACGATGTATCGGCTGGAAAAGTCGGGCGAGCTAGCGGGCCTCTCGCGCGTGCGCGCGATGACGCTCAACGACGCGCATATCTTCTGCACGCCGGAGCAGATGCAGCCGGAGTTCGTCAAAGTGGTGCAGCTCATTCAGGAAGTCTACGCGGTGATGGGCTTCGAGCAGTACACGTACCGCCTCTCGCTGCGTGATCCCAACGACAAGGAGAAGTTTGTCGACAACGAGGAGATGTGGCGCTCCTCGGAACAGGCGCTGCGCCAGGCGCTCGACTCGCTGGGGCTGGAGTATTACGAAAGCATCGGCGACGCGGCCTTCTACGGGCCGAAGCTGGACGTGCAGGTGGCGAATACGCTCGGCAAGGACGAGACGATCTCAACGGTGCAGCTTGACTTCACGCTGCCGGAGCGCTTCGAGCTGGAGTACATCGGCGAGGACGGCCTGCCGCACCGCCCGGTAATGATTCATCGGGGCGTCATCTCGACAATGGAGCGCTTCATGGCGTTCCTGATCGAGAACTATGCGGGGAACTTCCCGGTCTGGCTTGCGCCGGTGCAGGCGGTGGTGATTCCCATCGCCGACCGCCATGTGGAGTACGCCGAGCAGGTCGCGGAGAAGCTGCGCGCGGCGGGATTGCGTGTCGAGGTAGACGCGCGCTCGGAGCGCATGAACGCCAAGGTGCGCGATGCTCAGCTTCAGAAAATCCCGTACATGCTGGTAGTGGGCGACAAAGAGGCCGACGCCAACGCCGTCTCGCTGCGGCTGAGGACGAATGAGAACATCGGCTCTGTGCCAGTGGAGGAGTTCATCGCCGTTGCGGCGCGGCGCGACCGCGAGCGCAGCCAGGAGTTGTGGCCGGATTGACACTCCCTCAAAGGGGATGCTCGGTTCTCCGCCGCAGCCTACGCCACGGCTCCCCGAAGGGCCTGCCCGGCCCGTTCTATGTTTCTGGCGGCGTTGTGGTCTCGATGCAGACTCGTCCCACACTCTGGGCACCTGTGCCAGCGCACAGACAAGCCTTTGGAGACCACAACACCACAGCCAGAACAGATCTGGCTGGTGTAGGCAGGCGGCACGGCGACGACTCGCCTACCGGCGCATGCTGCCTTGTAGGTGAGGATGCTCAGGAACGCGCTCCATCCGGCATCTTGGATGCTTTTGGCGAGATGGTGGTTCCTGACCATATTGGCCGTCTGGAGGTTTTCGTGATAGATCGTATCGTACTCACGCACGAGCGTGAGCGCCGTCTTGTGGTGAAAGTCGCGCCGCTGGCGCCGCACCTTCTGATGCGCCTTGGCGAGCAGCGCCACTGCTTTGCGACGACGAGCGCTGCCTTTTTTGCGACGCGAGACACGCCGTTGAGCGGTTTTGAGCGCGCGTTCGGCTTTGCGGTACCAGCCGGGATGGGAGATGCGGGTTCCATTCGATAGGGTAGCGAAGGCTTCCAACCCCAGGTCGATGCCAGTCTCCTGCCCAGTGGGCGGCAGTAGCGTAACCGGCGCGTCGGCGCACGAGAAGCAGACGTACCAGCCATCCGCCTCCCGGCTGATGGTGACCGTTTTGGGGACGCCCTCCAACGGTCGGCTCCAACGAACAGCGATGCGCCCGATCTTCGACAGGACGAGAAAACCATTGTCCAGCATGGCTCCATTGCCAAACTGTTTGTGTGTGAAACTGTTGTAGCGGTTCGCGCCCCGAAAGCGTGGATAACCTGGCTTCTCGCCTGACATCACCCGGGCAAAGAACCGCTGAAACGCTCGGTCGAGCCGAGTGAGCACATCCTGCAAGACCTGCGAATGGATGTCGCGGTATTCCGGCCGCACTTCTTTGACGGCTGGGAGTTGGGCGCTCTGCTGCGCGACCGTCACGCTCACACGGCATTTTCGCCACGCTTCACTTCGCTCCTGCAGGGCAGCGTTGTAGAGTTCGCGGCAGCGGCGCACGACAAACGCCAGCGCCCGCTCTTGTTCAGGTGACGGCTTGAGTTTGTACTTGAAGGTCTTGCGGACTGTCTGTTGTTCCATATGTGGCTATTCTGCCTGATAGGTGCGAAACCGGAAAGGCCTGCGCCATTTCTGTAGGTTACTGTATAGGCGTGACGAGTGGGCGAGGGCGCATGATGGCCCCGCCCACTTGCCATAGCTGGAAGGAGTGAGTACACTTGGCGGCAGGCGCTGCTCAGGCTACGCACAGCGATGCATGCGACTGAATGCGGCGCACACTGGAAAGGATTTATCCGTGAGCGCACAGCAGCCATACGAGTCAACTGGACCGGCGTCGGACTATCCCACTGATCCTGCAGTGGCGTCTCCACGCGCGAAACGGCATCGTCGCTCACGTTTCCGTCGTGCTCTGGTGGCGCTCACACTCCTGCTGATCGTGGCGGTCGTCGCGGGCATCTTTCTCTACAACTTCCTCACCGCTTATTTCGCTGTCAACGGGACGTGGTACGGACCGATGAAGCTGCAAGTCGGCCCGACAACGGTGACGCTTCAGGCGTATGTGGACCTCTCGACGCATCTCAATGGCGATCTCGTGGGGACGGGGACGATTTGCTCCAAGACGCCGATCACCAACGCCATCTCGACGGTGGCCACGGGCGTAACAGGGAAGCGTGACGACGGGCAGAAGATCAGTCTCTCTTTCGCCGCCTCGACGAACACGATTGGTCTTCCTTTCCTGGGCGTCACCATCGGTCCAGGCCTTGAGCTGCATGGAACCTACACCAGCCTGAAGAAGACCAGCCTGGGTGGATTATTAGTGGATGGGACCGCCGACAGCATGAAGCTCTCGGGAGACGCAGGCGCTGCTCCCGTCTCGCTGACGATGAAGCGCGGGACCCAGAGCGACTTCACAAAAGCGTGTAACGCGCAGCCAGCGGTGGGATAGATCAGCTTTCCGACGCCGCAGGAGCCTTGTCAGGAATCTTGTATGGAGCATGAAACGGCGCTGATGCTGGAATCTTATCATGATCAGCGGGCGCGCTGGCCCGCCGAGGGACGGCACATCCTTGCCCAGTATGATGAGGCGTCGGTCGTGGTGTATCAGGCATACCGTCCGGCCATTGGACACTACGCGGCGCAGCATGGGCGCTTCGGCGGCGAATTCAGCCTCAACCGCATGTCTTGGATCAAGCCGAACTTCCTGTGGATGATGTATCGCTCCGGCTGGGGAACGAAAGACGGGCAGGAGGTCACGCTGGCGATCTGGCTGCGGCGCGCGGCGTTCGAGGAGATATTGCGCGAGGCGGTTCCATCCTCATTCACGCCAGACATGTATGCCAGCCACGACGATTGGCAAGCGGCGGTGGCGCGTTCGTCCGTCCGTCTGCAATGGGACCCCGATCACGATCCCCATGGCCGTCCACTCGCGCGCCGGGCGATCCAGCTTGGGCTGCGCGGAGACGCGCTGGCGCGCTTCGCTGGCGAGTGGCTGTTGCGCATCGAGGACATCTCGCCGCTGGTCGCGCGTCAACATGAGATCCTACGTGCGGGTGATCTCAACGCGCTCCTGACGCCACATGAGACGGTCTATCCCGTCGCAGATGCGGAGTTGGCTCGAAGACTCGGTACAGACGATCTTGCCGCTCAGGGATGAACATGCGGGGGCTACCACGCTTACCCTGGCGCATGAATGCTCACCATGAACGCCGGACTTCTGGCTCCCAAATGTAGGTGTCCTCATCGACCAGCGGAATGAAGCCCAGGCGACGATAGACACGCTCCGCGGGATTACCATAGCGCACAAAGAGGCAGCAGTCCGGAGAGCCATTGCGCGCCAGATCCGTCAGAACATGTGAGAGCAAGGCTGTCGCCACGCCTTGACCACGCGCCGCCTCGATGGTATAGACACCCATGATCGTGGGAACCTCTTCATAGCGCGTCACATACAGGCCAGCCACCTGTTTCCCATCGAGACGCGCCGCGTAATAGGCGCACCAGCCATATTCTTGATCGCGCCAGCGCTCGCGCGCCCGGTGCGTCACGGCGGAGTGGGTTGGCGCAGGGTCCTCCTGGAAGGCCTGGCGGCTGCCATACTCGTACTCGCACATCGCCGGCCAGGCAGTGATCGGCTCGATCGTGACGTCCGACCGCGCTGGAGGCAGCGATTGATGCCGTCGCGCCATCAGCAGCAGGTGCTCGTAGAGGCGAAAGCGCGCGCTGCTCAGCGCAGTGGGTAGTTCCCCTTCGCCGGGACGCTGCGGCACGACGATCCAATGGATGGAGAGGTTGCGCGCGCGGGCATAGTTTTGCGCAAGGTCAACTGCCAGTGGCGCGCCCCCAGCCACCAAGTCGGCGAAGGCGATACGCATGCGGCCATCGTCGAAGCGAAACCGCGCGCCGCCCGCCGGCCGCAGGTCAGGGCCAGCGTCGTCGAAACGCCCCATGCGCTGCCGCAGGATGCGCTGCGTGATGTCCTCGTCGGATAGATCACTTTGGGTCATGGTATTGAGATGATCTGCGCTCACAGTGGCCTCACAATTGCGCGTTGTCTCAAACAGAACGATGGAGCCATTAACAGCAGTGTAGCCAAGCATGATAGATGAATGCAAGCGTGATGGGTGGCGAAGTCGTCTTCAGGGGGCAAAATAAGAAATACCACAGAATACCGGCGAACGCTATTGCTGACTTGACAGGTGGGGTCTTGTGTGTTATCCTCGAACTGCATCCGGAAGAGGGAAGAAAGCCAGAAATGGTCTGACTTCCTGCCATGGGAATAGGGGAAGGAGACGAACCTATGTTCCCCATGAAAAAGCCGATCCGCCTCCTGGCAATGAGGTTCCAAGTCGACTAGTCTGGCCCGCAAGATGCGGGCCGGGTGCAGAGCCGATCCGACGCTGAGCAGCGCCTATCGCACCCGCAGAGGTAACTCCTCTTACGCGGCGAACGCATTAATTTGCGAATTGAGGTGGCCTCAGACGCGCAGGATAGCTCGACACGCATGAAAATGAGTTGAGCAAGGGCTGACCGAGCAGGTCAGCCCTTCGGCGTTGTAGCGCGCTTTTTCTCGCTAGTCCTTCGCTATCAATAACGCGCTTTTTTTCTATTAGAAGCCAGAAGCATTTTTGGAAAGCCTGTCCGCCTGGCGGCAATATCTGTTGAGAGGACGCGCCTGATGAGCGAACTCGACGATTTCCTCGCGACAACCCTCCCCCGTCAACTCGAGGCGGAACGCGCGATTCACAACGGCGACCCGGAACCACGCATGGCGATGTGGTCTACGAACGAACCAGTGACGGTGCTCGGAGCGGTACAGAACGCAACCGGCCGGGATGAGGCGACCAAGCTCTTTCGCTGGCTGGCAGCAGGGTTCTCCAACTGCGCCGCATTCAGCTTCGATCTCATCGCCGCAGGTGTCAGCGGAGATCTGGCCTACACCACCGGCTACGAGCACACCTCGGTGTCCTGGGACGGCGTTCCGCTTGAGCCATACATCCTGCGCGTCACACACGTCTACCGGCGCGAGAACGGCGAGTGGAAGATCGTTCACCGTCATGGCGACAAGGTATCCGCCGACAACGAAGCATCTGCTGAGACAACAGAGTTGTGGACGTAACGGCCTATTCGTCGGTGAGGCTGAGCACTGCCATAAACGCTTCCTGCGGGATCTCGACGTTGCCCACGCGCTTCATGCGCTTCTTGCCCTCTTTTTGCTTCTCCAGCAGCTTGCGCTTGCGCGTCACGTCGCCGCCATAGCACTTCGCCAGCACGTTCTTGCGCATGGCCCGCACGGTCTCGCGTGAAATGATGCGGCTGCCCACCGCCGCCTGGATCGGCACCTCGAAGAGCTGGCGTGGGATCAACTCCTTGAGCTTCTCGGTCAACTGGCGGCCCTGAACGAACGCCTTATCGCGGTGGGTAATGAGCGAGAGCGCGTCCACTGGCGCGCCGTTCACGAGGATATCGAGCTTGACGAGATCGGCCTCCTGATACGCCGCGAAGGTGTAGTCGAGCGAGGCGTAGCCCTGCGTGCGCGACTTGAGCTGGTCGTAGAAGTCCACGATCAGCTCGGCAAGCGGCATGCGGTAGGTCAGGTGGACGCGATCCTCCTCAATGTAGGCCATGTTGCGAAACTCGCCGCGTCGCGTCGTCACCAGGTCCATGATCGCGCCGATGTAGCGCGCCGGAGTGAAGATCGAGATGTCCATGACTGGCTCCTCGATCTTGGCGATCTCCGCCCCTGGCGGCAACTCGGATGGGTTATGCACCGAGACCGCCTCGCCGCTTGTGGTGGTGACAAGGTACTCCACACTTGGAGCCGAGGCCAGGATGTCGAGGTTGTACTCGCGCTCCAGCCGCTCCTGCACGATTTCCATGTGCAGCAGGCCCAAAAAGCCGCAGCGGAAGCCAAAACCCAGCGCGACGGAGTTCTCCGGCTCGAAGACCAGCGCCGCGTCATTGAGCTTGAGCCGGTCCAGCGCGTCGCGCAGCAGCGGATAGTCATCGCCATCCACCGGGAAGATGCCAGCGTAGACCATCGGCTTCGCGGGGCGGTAGCCTGGCAAAGGCTCCTTAGCGGGCGCGCCTGCCAGCGTCAGCGTGTCGCCGACCTGGCAGTCCTTGACATTCTTGAAGCCGGTGGCGACGTAGCCGACCTCGCCTGCGGTGAGTTGTTTCGTCGCGGTCAGGTCGGGGCCGAAGTAGCCGACCTCGAGGATGTCGGCGGCGCTGCGGGTCTGCATCATGACGATGCGCTCGCTGCCCTTGAGCGCGCCGTCCACCAGCCGCACGTAGGCAATCACACCCTTGTAGGAGTCGTACTTCGAGTCGAAGACCAGCGCGCGTAAGTGGCGCGTCGCGTCGCCCTTGGGGGGTGGCACGCGGGCGACGATGGCCTCCAGGATATCGCCGGTCCCAATTCCCTCCTTGGCCGAGGCAAGAATCACCTCGTCGCGCGGAATGCCGATAACGTCCTCGATCTCCTTGGCGACCTTCTCTGGCTCGGCGCTGGGCAGGTCAATCTTGTTGATGACCGGGATGATGGCGAGATCGGCCTCCAGTGCGAGATAGAGGTTCGCCAGCGTCTGCGCCTCGATGCCCTGCGTCGCGTCGACGACGAGGATCGCGCCCTCACACGCGGCCAGGCTGCGCGAGACCTCGTAGGTGAAGTCCACGTGTCCCGGCGTGTCGATCAGGTTAATCTCGTACTCTTTGGCATCCGAGGCGGTGTAGCGCATACGCACGGCCTGCGCCTTGATGGTGATGCCCTTCTCACGCTCCAGATCCATGCGGTCGAGCACCTGCGCCGCCATGTCGCGCGCGGCGATGGTGCCGGTGAACTCCAGCAGCCGGTCGGCCAGCGTGGACTTGCCGTGGTCAATGTGCGCGATGATGCAGAAGTTGCGAATATGCGATTGGTCCATGCGTTATCTTCACGGCGCGACGCTCCAGTAGGGGGTCAGCGCCATTTCCTTTCAACGTCACAAGGGCCAAGGGTTCCCACGGCTAGGCATGGGAAGGAATGGCCCCCAAATTCACAGGCGCTCGCTATTTGCCAATCCTGTGAACATATTCTACACTGTCTGGTATGAAACAGGTTATCACCGCCAAGCTCAAATTGCATCCTGACGCTGGGCAGTTCGAAGCTCTGCGCCGCGCCCAACTCGCGTACCGCGCCGCGCTAAATTATGTGAGTCGCTACGCCTTTGCGCATGGCAAGCTGAGCAATCAGGAAGTCTTGCAGCGTGCCTGTTATGAGGAGATACGTGCTACATATGGCTTGCCCGCGCAGATGGCCTGCAATGTGGCGCGCCAAGTAGGGGCGACTTACAAGGTATTATGGACGAAGGCGAAGGCAAACACAGCGGCCCGTGCGACTGGCCGTACCAAGAAGCGGTATCGCGGCTTGGATCAGCCGCCCAACTATGTCTCGCCCACGCTCACCTACAACTATCATCGAGACTTTAGCCTGAAGGGCGAGCAACGGGTGAGCATTCTGACCCTGGACGGACGTATGATCGTGCCCTACACCGGCTATAGTCGGCACGTGGCGCTACTTCAGGGTGGCGCGCAGGTTGGCGCGGCCAAGCTTTGGTACGACAAGTCACGCAAGCAATTCTATTTGCTGGTGAGTCTGGAAGTAGTGGTCGCTGACCCCATCCCTGAGACGCATCAGCGTATTGCGGGTGTGGATGTGGGCCAGCGTTACCTTGCGGTAGTGACAGACACGCAGGACACCGCGACATTCTATCCTGGTTACGAGGTACGTGCGAAAGCAGATCACTATGCCCGGCTGCGGAAGCGCTTGCAGCGCAAAGGCACTCGCTCGGCGACACGACGCCTGATCGTTGTCAGTGGGCGAGAGAGACGGTTGAAGCAGCAGCGCAACCACATTATCAGCCGGAGCATCGTGGACGCCTACTCCCACGCCCTCATCGGACTGGAAGACCTGAGTCACATCCGCGAACGGACCAAGCGTAAGCATGGTCCGAAAGCGAGCCAGAAACAGCGCAAGGCCAATCGGCACGCCTCCCAGTGGGCGTTTGCGGAGTTGCAGGGCTGCATCGCCTACAAGGCGTTGCTTTCCGGCAGCATGGCGGTTAAGGTGGACGCCTACAAGACCAGTCAGGCGTGCCCCCGCTGTGGGCATACCTCGGAAGGCAACCGCCCAAATAAAGGGCTGCTGTTTATCTGTGAGGTGTGTCAACTGGCATTGCACGCGGACCTTGTTGGGGCGCGGAATGTCGCGCTGCGAACGCTTCTCGCTCGGCAAGACTGGGTGAGAACGGGTGTCTTGTCAGCACGCCCTGATGTGTCGGACGATGAAGCCAAAGTGGCGCAGCGGCGACGCTACGCTGAATTGCGGTGGAGTCTAGACACGAGCCCCGCCCTTTAGGGCTGGGGTAGCTGACGTGTATCATGCTTCGCTATGTGCGACGGCTATCACGCGCGGTGGGGATTGGCGCGCATATGCAGCGCGGCGGGGAGTCAGGCGTGTGCCGAAAGGAAAGGATGGCCTCCATAGATAGTCCCATGGACGCTCCTTTAGCAACCTACTGCTCCGAACTCGCGCCGCCTCCTGGCCGCGACGAGCGTCCACCTCCAATTGAATACACTGAGCCGACCGTGCGCGCCTTGGCCGTCCTGGCGCGGCGGTGCGGTCCGGTCGCCCGCGAGCGCAAGAAGGCCAATCCCGTGTGGGTGGACGCAGACGGCGTCGAACGTGCAGCGGCGCTGCGAGAGACCTTGGTGGCATGGGCTCGAGAAGAGACGCCGCCCGCGCTTCGTGGACAGCGCCTGCTCAGACTCGAGTACGCTGCGGTCATGAACGGTGTCGATGTGCGAGCGCTCAATGACTGGCGGTCGCAGATGCGGGCACGCTATCCTCGGTCGTACGGCTTCAAGGACCTTGAGTGCGATCCGGCGGTAGCCGAGACGTTTGAGCGGCATATGCGCGAGAGTGAGGAGTGGCGGCGCCGTAACGTCGCCGAGCAGCGTCTGCGTTCGGTACTCTGCGCGCTGCGCGCCGCTCACGAGGCCGGCGCGCCCACCATCTTGTACGTGGACCACCTCCACCGTTTGTTGGGCGGTGGTGGCGAGGACTATCCCATTGATCTCGCGCCCGAACTCAAACCCCTCCTGCATCGCGGCCAGATTCATCTGTGGGGCGCATGCTCCCTGGCTGAGTACCGCGTGACCATTGAGCATGACTCCACGATGCAGCGCTGCTTTCAAGAGATATGGCTGCCAGGCGCCCCAAGCGCATAATCCGAGCGAATGAGAGGAGTGTCACTGGGATATCAGCATCAATACCATGGCGTAAGTGTTCTCTGTCTAGATCAGTAAGTTCTCTCTGCCGAAATCAGGATGTAGCAAGTAAAGCTATTCGATTAGCCCGCCGCCCAGGACTTCGTCGCCATCCTCGCCGGTATAGAAGACCGCCGCCTGGCCAGGGGTGATCGCGCGCAGCGGCTCGGCGAGCGCAACCGAGGCGCGCCCATCCGGTAGTGGCGTCACCACACCGGGCGCTGGCGTTGCCTTGTAGCGTACCTTGACCATGACCTCAGTTGGCTCCGTGGGCGCGACGCCAGAGGGCCAGGTTGTCTCGCGCACGGTGAACTTGCGGCGGTCAAGCGCGACGGCGGGTCCGACGACGACGGCGTTGCGCGCGGCGTCGAGCTTCAGGACGTGCAGCGGCTCACGCGCGCTGACGCCAAGGCCCTTGCGCTGGCCGATGGTGTAGTACGCCAGCCCCTCGTGCATCCCCAGCCGCGTCCCGGCCTCATCTACGATGGTTCCCGCTATTGGTGCTGTCTTGCCGGTCTCGCCAGCATAGCGCCGCATGAAGCCGCGATAGTCGTTGGCGGCGACGAAGCAGATCTCTTGACTCTCGGCCTTGGTCGCCACCGGCAGGCCGTGCACTGCCGCCATCTCCCGCACCTCGCTCTTGGTGTACTCGCCGAGCGGGAAAAGCGCGTGCTGGAGCTGCCACTGCGAGAGGACATGCAGCACGTAGGACTGGTCCTTCGATGTATCTGCTGCGCGCCGCAGCCGACGTAGCCCGGTATGCAGATCATTGTCCACACGCACATAGTGGCCGGTAGCGAGGTAGTCCGCGCCGAGCGCCAGCGCGCGCTCCAGCAGGAGTGTGAAGCGAATCTGGCGGTTGCAGCGCAGGCAGGGATTGGGCGTGCGTCCGGCGGCGTACTCGTCGTAGAAGTAGTCCACGACGGTCTCGCGGAACGGCTCCTCGACGTTGACAATATAGAAAGGGATATCGAGCTGGTTCGCCACGCGGCGCGCGTCGTTGACGGACTCGAGAGAGCAGCACTTGTTCTCAGTCGAGAGCGCCACGCCATCTTCGCCGTAGACTGGCGGTTCGGACCACAGGCGCAGCATGATGCCGATGACGTCGTAGCCCTGCTCCTTGAGCAAGGCCGCCGCCACCGAGCTATCCACGCCGCCACTCATGCCCACAACCACGCGTGTCACGATGCTCTATCCCTTCTCGCCTCTCGCCACGATGTCGCTGAGACGCCGCCGCAGCGCTCATCTCATCTACTCGGCGCCATCGGAGTATTATATGACGCCACGTACACCGCACTCAAGCCACGTGGCCGCTGCGGCGCTTGGACCACCATGCGGCCTGCCTCTCTTGACTCACTTCCGGGAAGCGTGGCATACTATATCCGAGCGCAACAGTAGGAATTGACAGGCTGCGCAGATGACCTGTCGGATCATCACATACGTACGTGGAGGCGCGCACATGACCACAGAAACCGACGAGATGCTGGCGCCGGACGAGGAATATAAGTGGGGTTTTAGCAAGCCCGAAAACTATATCTTCAAGTCGCGCAAGGGCCTCTCGCACGAGATCATCGAAGAGATCTGCGAGATGAAGGGCGAGCCGCAGTGGATGCGCGATTTCCGCCACAAGAGCCTCGACATCTTCCTCGCCAAGCCCATGCCGACCTGGGGCGGTGACCTCAGCGGCATTGACTTCGACGACATCTACTACTACATCAAGCCGACCGAGGAAGCCGGGCGCACGTGGGACGATCTGCCCACTGAGATCCGCGACACCTTCAACGCGCTGGGCATCCCACAGGCCGAGCAGAAGTACCTCGCCGGCGTTGGCGCGCAGTACGAATCTGAGGTCATCTACCACAAGGTGCGCGAGGACCTCGAGAAGCTCGGCGTCATTTTCGTGGACCCCAACACCGCCTTCCGCGAGCATGAGGAACTCTTCCGCCCCTACTTCTCGACGGTAATCCCGCCCAACGACAACAAGTTCGCGGCGCTCAACAGCGCGGTGTGGAGCGGCGGTAGCTTCATCTACATCCCCAAGGGCGTCAAGGTCGAGATTCCGCTCCAGGCCTACTTCCGCATCAACGCGAAGAATATGGGCCAGTTCGAGCGCACGCTCATCATCGCCGACGAAGACTCGTACGTGCATTACGTCGAGGGTTGCACAGCGCCGACGTACACGACAGACAGCCTGCACAGCGCCGTCGTCGAGATCATCGTCAAGAAGAACGCGCGCGTGCGCTACACGACGATTCAGAACTGGTCGAAGAACGTCTACAACCTCGTCACCAAGCGCGCCATGGCCTACGAGAACGCCACCATGGAATGGGTCGATGGCAATCTTGGCTGTCTCGTCGAAGGCTCGACCGTGACCACACCTGATGGCGTCAAGACCATTGAGTCGCTTGAGATTGGCGATCAAGTGCTCTCCTATGATGAGAGCAAGGGCGAGATGTGCTTCCGCCCGGTGACGGCGAAGCGATTCTCCGGTTTGCAGCCGGTTCACACCGTTTCGGTGGGTGAGCGCAAGCTGCAAGTGACGGCGAATCATCCTTTCTACTCGTACAGCTATGATGGCGACGCGCCGAAGAAGTTAGGGCGCTACCGCCTCGGCTACGTTCGCGTCGATCACCTGCAAGAGGCAATTGTGCCGCGCATGTCCATCGAGTATGGCGCGCCGCACCGGCTTGTCGCGCCGGAACTGGTGACGCAGTTCGACTCGATGAACCAGTACGCCGACGGTCTCGCGATGACGCGCATGCGCCCCTCGCGGATGGCAGCGAGCGAGTATACCACAGACAGCCTGATGTGGCTCTTCGGCTACTGGGTTGGTGACGGTAATATCGAGGTCAAGGCGGGCAAGACCGCCGATGTCGTGCGCTATGCCAAGGTCGGCTTCTCGACTCCAGCGACCGACCGGGCGCGTGAGCGGCTGACCGCGACGATGGCAACACTGGTCGAGACACCGCCGACCGAGCGCGCGGATGGCCACCACCTCGCATGGAGCAACAAGGAACTTGCCGAGTTCTTCACGCTCAATGGCTTTACCGGCAAGGCGACCTCAAAGCGCGTCCCGCAGTGGGTCTGGTCTACACCGGAGTCGCAGCGGCTCGCCTTCATCGCGGGGTATCTGGACGCCGATGGCTATGCCAACCGTGGCCGCCTCAGCCTGAAGTCCGCCAACCGCGAGTTGCTGGAGGATATTGCTTCTCTGCTCGTGACGCTTGGAATTACGTCGCGGCTGCATACCGAGTTCGCCGAGCCGAAGCAAGTTGAGATTCTAGGCACTTCATGCGTCGCGCATGCATCGCACCGGCTGGTCTTCGCCGCCGATCCACGCCTGCTGCCTCATGTCAGCGCCACGCTGCGCATGCAGGCTGAGCGCGACCTTCCAACGGTTCAACAGAACCGGCAGGTGGGGCGCTCGTCTATTGAACTGCCACAGAGCGTCGAGTGCGTTGATGTGGATGTCTCCGCGCCGACTGCCGAGGCGCTGCCAACGTGGGATATTGAGGTCGAGGGGACAGGCAACTTCGTCTCGCAGGGCTTTATTGTGCACAACTCGAAGCTGACGATGAAGTACCCGGCGGTGTGGCTGATGGAGCCGCACGCGCGCGGTGAGGTGCTCTCGGTCGCCTTCGCGGGCGACGGCCAGCACCAGGACGCCGGTGGCAAGGTCGTTCACGTCGCGCCGCACACCTCCTCGCAGATCGTCTCGAAGTCCATCTCGAAGGGACACGGGCGCTCCAGCTATCGCGGCCTGCTCAAGGTGCATAAGGGCGCGAACGATGTGCGCTCCAACGTGCGCTGCGACGCGCTACTGCTCGACGAGACGAGCCGCACCGACACCTATCCCTACATCGAGATCGAGGAGGAGGATGTCGAGGTTGGTCACGAGGCGACGGTCTCGAAGGTCGGCGAGGAGCAACTCTTCTACCTGATGAGCCGGGGGCTGAGCGAGAGCGAGGCCTACACGATGATCGTCAGCGGCTTCATCGAGCCAATCGCGAAAGAGTTGCCGCTGGAGTACGCTGTCGAGTTGAATCGGCTGATTCAACTGGAGATGTCTGGCTCGGTCGGATAGACCGCGTCACACTCGGGCAGCCTCCGTCGGGAGAGACATACGACCGAAAAGTTCGGGATAGTTTCGGGCGGGGCGGCTCTGGCTGCTCCGCCTGTATTTCTGTGTAGTGCTATTGGACGTTTTGCGCAAAGGGGATATATCCATGACTGCTCCTGTAGCCCGGCGCGGCTTCAGCGAAGAGGCGGTACGCGCGCTCATCGAGCGCCGGAACGAACCGGAATGGTTGCAAGAGCGACGGATTGAGGCGTGGAAAATCTACGATAGCCTGCCAATGCCGACGCTTCAGGACGAGGAGTGGCGCCGTACCAATCTGCGCGCGCTCAAGCTGAACGACATTGCGCCCTTCGCAGAGAGCGGCGCGACAGCAGGGAGTCTGCTGCCAGAGGCCGAGCGCGGCGAGGCGTTCGCGGGCACGCTGTCCTTGCGCGACGGCGAGCGGGTCGAATATACCCTGCGCGACGATCTGCGCGGCCAGGGTGTCATCTTCAGCGATATGCGCGCAGCCGTCCGCGAGCATGGCGACCTCGTGCGCAAGCACTTTATGACGCGTTGTGTGCCGCCAGAGGACAGCAAGTTCGCCGCGCTGCACGCCGCCTTCTGGCAGAATGGCGTCTTCCTCTACGTCCCCAAAGGCGTCACAGTCACGAATCCATTCCGCGTCATCGTCTCGGCCGGGTTGCAAGGCTCCGCGAGCCTCTCGCACACGCTCGTCGTTCTGGCGGAGGAGGCGCAGGCCACCCTCGTCGAGGATACGCTCTCCGACGAGACGAGCGAGCAGGGGTTGAGCAGCCGGATTGTCGAGCTGATGCTGGATCGTGGCGCCGTGCTGCACTACGTGGGCACGCAGCGGCTCGGACGGTCTGCCTTCGACTTCCACACCGAGCGCGCGCTGCTGGGGCGCGATACCAATGTCATCTTGCAGACGGTCGAACTGGGCAGCCGCCTGAGCAAGGGACGCGTTGAGACGATTCTGACGGGTGACGGCGCCAGCGCCAAGTTGCATGGCCTCTACATC
>DATAOM010000347.1:0-5853 GCA_036265775.1 Ktedonobacterales bacterium
GCCGCCCCCAAAGCGGCGCGGCCGCCAACCGCGCGGACGACGGGTGGTTTCCGTCTCCAGTTCAGCGCTGGGATGTTCTGGGGACTGGTCGGCTTGTTGCTGCTCTCGCTCTTCTTCGCGCGTGAACTCTCCAGCATCATCGCCTATCTCGGCAGCGCGCTGGTCGTCTTTGCCGTCGTCGTTGGCATCGCGGCGGTCATCGGCTTTCTGATCATCTTCCTGCGCCAGACCTGGTCATTGTGGGCGCCGGTGCGGCATGCGATTGGTGTCTTTCTGGCCTATGTTTTCGCGATCGGTGGCGCGGGTAGCCGTACAAGGAGCAGAGGCGCGAGACGTATTCTGCTCACATTCTTCTTGCTCATCTTGCTCTTCTTCCCCTACCTCGACCAGTATCTTCTGGGGCCAGGCACCGATTATCGTATCAGCGTCCTCTCGGACACCGGCTACTACGTCATCCTCGCGCTCGGCCTGAACGTCGTCGTGGGCTTTGCTGGCCTGCTGGACCTTGGTTATGTGGCCTTCTTCGCCTTCGGCGCCTACACCTGGTCGCTGATCGGCGCGCCGCAGTTCGCGCAGATCGTCAAGCTCTTCAATCAGCTCAGCGGGCTGCCGCTCTTCCAGCAGCAATTGGTGTTCGGTCTCAAGTGGGCATGGCTGTTCTGGCCGACCCTGTTGATCGGCGCGCTCGTCGCGGCGTTCTTCGGGGTCTTGCTCGGCGCGCCGACGCTGCGGTTGCGCGGCGACTATCTGGCTATCGTCACCCTTGGCTTTGGCGAGATTGTGCCGATCTTCTTCAAGAACATCCCTGGTCTGACACAAGGCACCAACGGCGTGAACGGTGTGCCGGGCGCGATCATCCCTGGCCTGGCGTTTCCGATCGTCGCCTCGACCCCCTATTACTATGTCATCCTGATCCTCATCGCATTCGCCATCATCTGCAATATCCGTCTGCGCGACTCGCGTCTGGGTCGCGCCTGGGTGGCGCTGCGTGAGGATGAGATCGCGGTGGCGGCCTCTGGCGTCAATACCGTGCGGACGAAGCTGCTGGCCTTCGCCACCGGCGCGTTCTTCTCTGGTATGGCAGGGGTCTACCACGCGGCGCGTCTCGGCGTCATCACGCCAGGCGACTTCAGTTTCGGCGACTCGATCATCTATCTGGCGATGGTCGTGCTCGGCGGTATCGGCAGCATCCCCGGCGTCATGCTCGGCGCCGTCATCATCGCCATCCTCAACCTGTACCTCCTCAACCAGCTCAACGTGCAGAGCAAAGACCCCAACAGCTTCTTCTATTTCTTGCATGGCGTTGACGTATCGAGCTTCCGCAACATCATCTTCGGCGGCATGCTGGTCATCATGATGTTGATCCGGCCGGAGGGACTGATTCCAAATAGGCGCCGCCAGGCGGAGTTGCATCGCCAGACGGCTGATGAGCCGGAAGGCGCATTCCTGGATGCTCTCGACGCCGATGTCGAGGGGCCGATGTACCAAGAACAGCGGGTGGAGTAGCACATGACAGAGACAGCCGAAACCGCCGCGCCAGTCAACTGGTCAAAGGGCGAGACACCCTTGCTCGAGTTGCGCGGCGTCAACAAGTCGTTTGGCGGTCTGGTAGCCGTGGGTGATCTCGACCTGCAGGTCAACCAGGGTGAGATCATCAGTATCATCGGACCAAACGGAGCAGGCAAGACCACCGTCTTCAACCTGATCACGGGACTCTACAAACCCAACGATTTCCTCGACGGCAAGGCGAATCGCTTTGCCGAGCGTTGGAAGCTCGTCGGGCGGCGCCTTGCGCTGATCCTGCGCAAGCGCCCCTTGTCGCTGTTATGGTGGATCATCAAGGTGCTGCTCGGCGTCGCCATTGGCGTCCTGTTCATCCGCTACGTCCTCAACGTCGTCATCTATGCTGCGCTCTCAGATGACCATAAGGAATACCTCGCGACGACGGTGAACATCTTCACAGTCATCTGGGTTGTCTTCTGGCCGCTCAACCGCTTCGCCAACTTCTTCTTCAGCCCGGCGAGCGGTTTCTGGGCCGAGCTTGATCAGGACGACACTGGCATTAGTGGCTTCCAGGGCGCGATACGCCTGAATGGCGGTACGCTGTTGGGTGTCACACCAGACGTGGTGTTGGAGCGCGGAGTGGCGCGCACGTATCAGAACATCCGCCTGTTCAATAACATGACCGTGCTGGAAAATGTGCTTGTCGGACAGCACGCGCGCCTCAAGTCCAATCTCCTTGGCATGGTCCTGCGCACACCCGGTGTGAATCGCGAGGAGGCAGCGGCCAAGGAGAAGGCGATTGAACTCCTCAGCTTCTTCGGTAAGGAGTTGGTGGAGCGCCAGGATGAGGTCGTCTCCAATCTAGCCTACGCGCAGAAGCGGCGCGTAGAGATTTGCCGCGCGCTGGCGTCCGACCCCAAGCTCCTGCTGCTGGATGAGCCGACCGCCGGCATGAACGACGCCGAGACCAATGACGCAGTGAATTACATCCGCCGACTCCGCGACGAGCGTGGCCTGACGATCCTGCTGATCGAGCATAAACTCACCGTGACGATGGGTATGTCCGACCGCATCGCCGTCCTCGACTATGGACGCAAGATCGCCGAGGGGCTGCCCGACGACGTGCGCAACAACGAACGTGTCATTGAGGCCTACCTGGGCCGGAAAACGACGGTGTGAGCATGGCTGATTACCTTACGATGTCGCATGTGGATGCTGGCTACGGCCCGACCACCGTGCTGAACGATGTCTCGCTCACCGTTGGCGAGGGAGAGATCGTCGCGCTGCTGGGGGCCAACGCCGCCGGCAAGACCACGACGATGAAGACGATCTTCGGCATCGTGCGCGCCCGCAAGGGACAGATCACGTTCCAGGGCAAGAATATCGAGAAGACGCCGACCAGCGTGATTGTCCACTCTGGCCTGGCGCTGGTGCCGGAGGCGCGACGCATCTTCTCGCGCATGAGCGTCTACGAGAACCTGCAGATGGGCGCCTACTCGCGCTCGAATCGCGCTGATCTGAGTGGCGACCTGACGCGCGTCTATGATCTCTTTCCCCGCCTGAAGGAGCGCACCTCGCAGGTCGCCGGGACGCTCTCCGGTGGCGAGCAGCAGATGCTGGCGATGGGGCGCGCGCTGATGGCGCGTCCGAAGATGATCTGTATGGACGAGCCTTCGATGGGCCTCTCGCCACTGCTCGTGCAGACCGTTTTCGACACCATCCAGGAAATTCGCAAGCAGGGCGTGACGGTCTTCGTCGTGGAACAGAACGCCTTTATGGCGCTCAACATCGCCGATCGCGGCTATGTGCTCCAGCAAGGGCGCATCGTGCTGGCCGACGCGGCGAAGAACCTGCTCACGAATGACCTCGTGCGCCGCGCCTACCTGGGCGGCTAGCGGCGCATTGTGTCATCAGGCGCTCGATCCTTGCGTGTCGTCTTCTTCGGCGATAGCCTGACCGAGGGGACGCATGGCGCGTCGTATCTGGCGGTCTTGCGGAGCATGCTCAAGCAGACGCCTACGCTCGCTCACGTCGAACTCATCAACGCAGGCATCGGCGGCGACACCGTCGAGAACCTGCGGCGGCGTCTCGCCACCGATGTGACCGTGCGCGATCCCGGCTGGGTGGTTGTCCTCATCGGCGCGAACGACTGCACGACCTGGCTGATCCGCCGTGGTTTCTGGCGCCACATCGTATTCTGGCGCACGCGACGCTACTTCGCCCGCGAGAAGGGCGTCTCTGGCGCAATCACCCCACAGCGCTTCGAGTCTGGCCTGCATGCGCTCGTCGCCGATCTCCGTGCGCAAACACACGCACGGATCGCTCTCTGTACGCCTCCCCCACAGGGCGTCGAGCCGCGTGCGCCGCGCTGGCGGCTGATGGCGCGCTATGCCGAGGCCGTCCGCCGCGTCGCTGTCGAGATGGACTGCGGCCTGATTGACCTGCACGCGCGCTGGAGCGCAGCGGCGCGCGTATTGCCACGCCGAACCCTGCGCCAGCGGGCGTTGCTGGGCGCGCTACGCGGCGATGGCGCGGCAGACATCGAGACGCTGGCGTGCGAACGCGGCTACATCCTCACCTTCGACGGCGTCCACTTCTCGGCGCGCGGCGCGATGCTCGCCGCTGATGTCATGCGCGACTGGCTGGCGACTGTAGCAACGCGCGCTGATCCGTCGCCAGATGTGACCTGAACCGACTACTTCTCTGTTGCGGCGCTTTCCTTCTCGTCCTTCTGTAGCGCGCGGAGAACTGCCTGCGCCGCCAGCGCGCCGCTCCGCATCGCGCCGTTGATGTTGCTCGACTCGGTATACTCTCCTGCCAGGAAGAGGCCCGCCGTCGGCGTCGTGTTGGGTGGCAGAGTGGCGAAGACCCCTGGTGGCTGGCGCAACTGCGCGTACTTGATGCGATAGAGTCCCACCTGCCGCAGCTTCGAGACATCCTTGCCGGGAAACCACGAGGCCATATCCTCACGGCAGCGCGCCACCAGATCGGCGTCGCTCAGTTCTGGCGCGCCAAGCACAGTCGCGGAGAGCAAATGCTGTCCCTTGGGCGCGTAGGCGGCGGAGAGGTTGCTGATCTCCGCGGCATGGTTGACGAATGCGTCGGGATTGGCGTTAAAAAGCAGCGCCGAACCATCGTAGAGTTTCTCGGTCGAGGCGAAGTAGACGCACACGGCGGACATTCCCTCGGTCGGCGCCTCCAGCCCGGTGAGCGCGGCGGCGGCAGGCGCGTCGGTGGCGATGACCACCGCGTCGCCCTGCATCTCCTCGCCGCCAGTCAGCGTGACGCCGACCGCGCGCTCGTCTGCCTCGACGATGCCCTCGACGCGCGTCTCCAGCCGGATTGCGCTCGGCGGCAGATGCGCCGCAAGCTGCGCGGTGATCTCGCCGATGCCGCCCTCTGGGATAGCCATCTTGCCGCTGGCGAGCATCTTGAAGACGAAGTAGAGCATGCGCGCGCTGGAGCCAAGCTCGCGGTCGAGGAGAAATGCTCCCAGGAAAGGCCGCGCGTAGCTGGCGATGAAGCCATCCTCGCTGAAGTGACGGCGGCGTAGCTCCTCATAGACGCTGCGGTCGCCTTTGCGCATGCGACCGTGAAAGATCTTGTCGAGCGAGCGTCGCCGCGCGGCGCGGCGCAGGCGAAATAGGCGCAACTTATCACTGGTGGCGAGCAGCGAACCGACCCGACGCCACTTGCCATCCTTGATGATTGCCGCGCTGGAGGCGAAGGGACGCAGATTGAGCGCCTTGTAGTCGAGGTGTTCACGTGCGGAAGGGTAGGCGGTGGAGAGAACTTGAAAGCCGCGATCGAGCAGGAAACCATCGGCGCTGTGGTCGGTGCGCCCACGCCCGCCAATGCCGTTGGACGCCTCCAGCACGCGCACGTCGTGTCCCGCCTCGTGCAGGACCTTCGCGCAGGTCAGCCCGGCCAGCCCCGCCCCGACGATCAACACCTTACTCATGCGCCTCTATCCTCATTCACAACGCCAGCGAGATCACAGAGCTGCGCCTCACCAGAGCGGATTGATGACCAGCCCGGTGATCAGCTTGGGGTAGAAGTACGTGGACTTCTGCGGCATACGGTCGCCCGCCTGCGCCACGTCGCGCATCGCCTCCGGCGGCGTGGGATTCAATAGCGTCGCGAGAATCGCGCCATCGGTCCCCGCGCGTACAGCGTTCACCGCCGCCTCAGCGTCGCGCGTGTAGGTCACGCGGTCGCCAGCGCGAATGTCGTCAGGCGTGACGCCGAGCGCCTCGCCGAAGACGAGCGCCTGAAGCACTGCCACATCCAGCCCTTGCCACGCAGCGCCGGGCGTCTGCCCCTCGACCGTTACGCCAGCCATCGCCGTGC
>DATAOM010000348.1:0-5588 GCA_036265775.1 Ktedonobacterales bacterium
TCCAACCCATTCTCGACGATGGTGGTGGAGATCAGCACGTTGATCGCGCCGGAGGCGAAATCGAGCATCACCTGCTCAAGTTGATCCTCGGCCATCTGCCCATGCCCGACGCCGAACTTCGCCTCCGGCACGAGTCGCCGCAGCCGCTCCGCTACGGTCTGGATGCCCTTGACGCGGTTGTGGACGAAGAAGACCTGCCCGCCGCGATCGATCTCGCGCAGGATCACCTCGCGCACCAGATCGTCGTCGAACTCGCGGATGTACGTGCGGATCGGCAGCCGCTCCTGTGGCGGCGTCTCGATCACGCTCATCTCGCGCACGTTCGCCAGCGCCATGTAGAGCGTGCGCGGGATCGGCGTCGCACTCAGCGTCAGCACGTCCACCTCAGTACGCAACTGCTTGAGCCGCTCCTTGTGCGCCACGCCGAAGCGCTGCTCCTCGTCAATCACGAGCAGGCCCAGATTCTGGAACGCGACGTCCTTCTGCAGCAGGCGATGCGTCCCGATGACGATGTCCACAACGCCTGCGGCGAGGTCGCGCAGCACCTCCTTCTGCTCCTTCTCCGAGCGGAAGCGGCTGAGCAACTCGACGCGCACGGGATACGGCTTGAGACGCTCGCTAAAGGTGTTGTAGTGCTGCAAGGCAAGAATCGTCGTCGGCACGAGGATGGCGACCTGCTTGTGGGCCAGCGCGGCCTTGAAGGCGGCGCGCAACGCGACCTCCGTCTTGCCGTAGCCGACATCGCCGCAGACCAGCCGGTCCATCGGGCGGGCGCGCTCCATATTCTCTTTGACCTCGGCGATGGCGCGCTCCTGGTCGGGCGTCTCCTCGTAGGGGAAGCCCTCTTCTAGCTCGACGAGCCACGGCTGCTCCTCGTCGGGTGGGAAGGGATAGCCCGGCACGGTCTCGCGCACGCTGTAGAGCCGCAGCAGGTCACGCGCGATGTCCTGCGCGCTCTCGCTGGCGCGCTGTTTGGCGCGCACCCACTCGACGCCACCGAGCCGCGAGAGGGCCGGGGTCGAGTCGCCCATACCGAGGTAGCGCGTGATGCGGTCGAGTTGGTCGGTCGGGATATAGAGCCGGTCTGTCCCGGCATACTGGATCAGCAAATACTCGCGCTCGACGCCGTCGTTGGCGACCTTCGTCAGTCCGTCGTAGCGCCCGATGCCGTGGTCCTCGTGAACGACGAAGTCGCCGGGGCGCACCTCGGCGAGGAAGGCGCTCGGGGTCTGCGTACGGCGGGGCTCACCACGGCGCTTGCTCCAGCCGAAGACCTCGGCGTCGGTGAAGACGGTCAGCGCCATCAGCCGGCTGTGCCAGCCCTCGGCGAAGCTCCCATGCACGACGGCGAGCGAGCCAACCCCTGGTGGATCGGGCAGATCAGTGGCAGGGGAGACGAGCAGCACGCCGTTCGGGCCGAGCAACGCCTCATCACCAAACAACTCAGCCACGCGCCGCGCCTGTGCGCTTACCACCACAACCCGCTGCCGTTCCAGCAAGAGCTTGCGCACGTCCTGCGCGAAGGCGCGTAGCCGCCCGCCATACGAGGTCGCAGGCGCCATATCCGGCGAGAGCGCGCTGCCCTCCGGCATGGCATCAATACCCTCATCCGAGAGCAGCCCCGCAAATCGTACCTGCCGCCTATCCGCTAACTCTTGCCTGAGCCTGGACCAGGGGAGAAACGATGGGCGCAGGCCAGGTGGATTCTCGCCCTCGCGTTCCAGCCGCTCGCGGACCTCCTCGCCTTGCTCGGCGAGCTGCTCGGCGGTCTGGCGCACACTCGCGTCGTCATGCAGGACCAGCAGCCCATCGTCGGGAAGATAGTCGAGCAGTGACGCCATCTCGTGCAGATACGGCATGTAGAAGGCGATGTCGGCGAAGGACTGCGCGCTCTGCAATGCCTCGGTGTCGCCCTGCCAGCGCGCCCGCGCATCGGGGTTCAGACCGATCAGGCTCAGCTTGGCAAGCTGCTCGGCGGCCTGCGGTCCGTTCGTCGCCAGGGCGTCGCGCGCCGGGGAGATCAGCACGGTCTCCTGCGGGTTGAGCGAGCGCTGCGTGACCGGATCGAACGTACGCACCGACTCGACCTCGTCGCCGAAGAACTCGACGCGCGCTGGGCGCTCCAGCGCAGGCGGGAAGAAGTCGACGATGCCGCCACGGTGCGCCACCTGTCCGACCTCCTCCACCTCGACCTCCGGCTCGTAGCCTAGGCCGATGAGCGTCGCCAGCAGGTCACGCGGCTCCATCCGCTGGCCGGCGCGTAACTCACGTGTCGCGGCGGCAAAGGTCTCCAGCGGCATCACCGGCTGAGTGAGGGCCCGCGCCGAGCAGACGACGACCAGCCCGCCCTCGTCGCGTCGCAAGGCCGCCAGCGCGTTCATCCGTGTCTTGACGCCCTGCGCGTCGGGTATCAGTCGCTCGTACGGCAGCGCATCGCTCTCGATATATGGCAGGACAATGACGCCCCTGCCCAGCAGGGTTGTCAGCGCCTCGGCAGTACGCCCCACCTGCTCGTCATCGCGCACGACATAGAGGATAGGCCGGCGCACATCCTCGGCCAGCGCGGCGACCACATAGGGACGCGCGACCTCGGCGACGCCAGAGATTAGCGGCGTCGAGGCGCCAGACGCGATCAGATCGCGCAGCCGCTTGAACTCAGGTCGCGCGATGAGTAAGGGTAAAAGACCATGTAGCGCCAAATCTTCTGCTCCAGTGAAGGGAATTAGTTCTGTACGGGAACATCCGCATTGAAGCGGTTCATTGCGACCTCAACGCCCTCACGTATCCAGCACAGCGCAGCCTCGGCGGCGCGCTCGATGGCAGCGTCCAACGCGATGCGCTCGTCGCCGGTTGGCTTGCTCAACAGGAAGTCCACGTTGGCGTCGCGTCCCTGCGCCGGACGCCCGATGCCGATTTTGATGCGCGCGAAGTTCGTCGAGCCAAGATGCTGAATCGTGGACTCCAGCCCATGCTGTCCGCCCGCCGCTCCGCGTCCACGGATGCGCACGCGCCCAAGTGGCAAATCGAGATCGTCGCAGATCACCAGCAGCTCCGTCGCAGGATCGAGCTTGTAGAAACGCACGAGTTCCGCGACCGAAAGGCCGCTCTCGTTCATGTAGGTCTGCGGCTTGGCAAGCAGGATTTTCTCGGCGTCGAGCGTGCCACTGGCAAGTAGCGCGCGGCTGCGGCGCGCATCCCACGCCCAGCCGAAGCGCGTGGCGAGCAGGTCAACCGTATCGAAGCCGGCGTTGTGGCGCGTGCGGGCGTAGCGCTGGCCGGGATTGCCCAGCCCCGCGATCAGCTTCATCTTCCACGCCTCCCGTAAGCCCAACGCGACCTCTCGCACACAGCCGAATGGGGCGGTCGCATGCGCGGCCCCCCTGTGTTCCCTCGCCTGCCAACGGGCCAGACGACTCCTAGTATTGTACCACGCGGCGTGCCTTGGGCAGCCAGTTCGATCAATCAATAACAACTGGCGAGCCAGCGTATTGTGAGCGAATCTGAAGCGCGAGCCGCCAGAGTTTGGAGGAGAGTGTCTCGCCACTGCGTCGGTTTGGGCGAATATGAGGCAGAAAACGCGCTCCATCGCTGATCTTGATCGCTCCAATGACGTATTCGCAAGGGATTGCAGCAGCGATGACCTGACGATCCGGCAACTTCAGATCTGCGGCGCTGAACCGTCTGAAAACACCTGGCCGCCACTCCTTTGGCAGATCGCACTTTTCGGCGGGAAACGCCTTGTACCAGTCCTCCCATGTCCAGGAAGGCTCACGTCTCAAATAAGCCGAAGACTCACGTTCATGAAAGAAGCGCGACACGGACTCTTCATCATATGGCGCGGTATGAGCGGCGACCGCGCGCAGCCGCTGGGTGAGTGATTGCGGCGTTCCTAGCCCACCATTCTTCGTCTCAACCGACATCACGTAGGAATTGAGGACAATGTCCTCTGGTAGCCGCTGATACCCGCTCTTCTTTGGCATGCTGCTCAGAAACGAGCGAAACGGCGCATACTCAAAGAACCCATCTATGCGATAGGTGTACTGAAAGAGACCTGCCATACACAGACGGCAGGACCGGCTATGGTCATCCGCTTCGATGTCGTCAGGAAGCGTCACACCGTATTTGCGTAGAACGCTCTTGCGGCGGCGCTCAGCCTGCGCCTCTGGAACGTGATCTATATAGGCGAAATCCACAACTCGGAAGTAGTCATCCAAGAACGCGCGCCACTGCTCAAGCGTCATGTCTGCTGGTAGCGATGAATAAGTGGTTGCGCCTTGGATGGCGAAAATCTTATCGAGCGCGCTGGAATCAAGCGCAATGTGGTGGTCCGCGCAGTAGCGCGATAGCCAGTAGTGCAAACACCAATGTGAGAGAATCCATGTCGCTAAAGGCGCTTCAACCTCTTGCCCTACACTGCGCGCTTCGACCAAGAAGGTCCGGCGCAGCATGCTGCGAGCATGTGAGATGCCCACAGCGATGTCCAGATCAAGATTGGGCACGACTCCTGCAATCAGATGGAGCGCTTCTGGCGGCAGGTCCACTACAACCATATAGCCAGCTTCCCTGGTTCGCAGCCCTTTGACCGGCCAGCCCATCGCGAATGAGACGGGATCGCCACCTTTCCCCGCGACCGGCTCAGTGCTCAGGAAGATGGAGGCCCTTTGCGACCTGCCACTGAGATCCCATACCCAGTCGTGTCCGGAGTCTCCAGGCGAGGGAGGTTTCAGACCATGAGCCAAAATCTCATCGAGCGCTTTGGCGCGAGTTCCATGAAAAAGCAACATGCGAGCATGATAGCATGTGCGCTTGCCAGCGCTCACTTAGACGCTGCTGCCCTGTTCGTCCCGCGACCCGGGACCGACAATCCGTCAGGTGGGGCCAGAGACGGTGACGCCGAAGCGCTCGTCTGACCACGCGAAATAGCCAACCAGATCGCTGAAGGCGCCGTCGCGTTCGCCCTCGTCCAGCCAGGCCAGCGCCACAGCGGCCTCGCTCGCCTCTGGACCGTTCTCGTCGCGCAAGCGGCTCAGATAGCGGCGGACGCCATCCAGGCCGAGCCGCGCCAACTGCTCCATGTCCACGCCTGTCTGCGTCTCGGACGTCGCCTGCCGCGCCCGCCAGATGAGCAGTGCGTCGCGGGGATCGGCGAAGCGCGCCACCAGCGCGACGAGCGTATATAGGGCCTCACTCTCGCCTGAGCCAGCAGTTGCAAGCGCCTCAGTCTCGACTCGCAGGAGCCAGCGGGCAAGCGCGTGATCGGCTGGCGTGACGGAACCGGCAAGTAGCCGCGTGACCTCGGCGCGGATCGCAGCATCGGCGACAAGAATCTCCTGAGCAGCCTGCATCGCATCGCCGCCAGCGCGCAGATCGAGCAGGAGATGCGCAGCGGAGTTCGCGCTCATGACCCGTGCGCGTCGCCATGAGCAGCGCTATCCTCCAGCGGAGACACGTCGAGAAGGTTGGCGCCGGAACGCAGCAGCGCCTGCACGACGGGATCGGCGCACGCCTCATCTTCCAGCGATGCAGAAGCGGGCCGCTCACGCACAATATTTATTGGTGGGGGACCGCTGCTCCGCTTTCCATTCCCG
>DATAOM010000349.1:0-4365 GCA_036265775.1 Ktedonobacterales bacterium
CGCGGACCTGAACCTGCCAGTCGAGCTGCGCGTCCTGCCGACGGTACGTGAGCGCGACGGACTGGCGATGAGCAGCCGCAACGCCTACCTGAACGCCGAAGATCGCGCCGCTGCAACAATACTCCATCGCTCGCTCCAGGCTGGCAAAGCGCTTATCGAGGCTGATCCATCAGTTAGCGCGCCTCGCGTGATCGAGAAAATGCTGACAGTCATGGCGAAAGAGCCGCATGCTCAACTGGAGTACGCCGACGTTTGCGATCCTGATACCTTTGCCCCGCTGGAGACGTTGCGCGCGCCAGCGCTATTAGCGATCTCGGCGCGTATCGGCCCGGCGCGGCTGATAGACAATTTCCTTTTACGCGACGACGGAACGTGGGAGACTGGCGTCCAAGTGGAGTGATGAGCGGACCGGCTCGCTAAGGATGGATATCGGCGAACACCGAAGAGATATCTGCGACGCCATGCAGGTTTGGCAGCGGCCAGTAGACGACGGAGGCTCGCCCGACGATCTCATTGCGCTGCACTGGACCCCAGTCGCGTGAGTCGCAGCTATCCGAGCGGTTGTCGCCCAGCACAAAATATTCGTTCTGCCCCAACTGCACCTTCTCGGGCGCGCTGGCGTACGCAGGATAGCGCACATACGACTCCTTGATTGGCACGCCATCTACGATCACGGCGCCATTGTCGTCGATCTGTACTGTATCCCCTGGCACACCAATAATGCGCTTGACGAAGTCGTTATTAGGCTGGCCAGTGTCCACGGCGGGCGGACATTTGACGAGCGCCGCGTCTGGCGCCTGGAAGACGACGATATCGCCGCGGGCGGGCGAGGTAAAGTAGTAGCGCGCCTTATCCACGAGAATATATTGCCCGTTCAGCAGTGTCGGCGTCATGCTCGGACCGTCCACGCGGTAGTTCTGCACCAGCAGCCGCACACCCAGGAAGAGCAACAGCGTAATGATCGCGACCTCAAGCACCTCGCGAAGCAGCCGCGCGCCCCAGTGCTCGCCTTGCTCGTCCTCGTAGGCGTAGTCTTTGCGGTTACTTGTGGTCTCACCCGCCATGCAGCGGCTCCTGTATTCCTATTCAGCGTCGTGAAGACGTGAAAACGGCGCATGGCGCCGAGGCGGTCAATCTGAAGCGCAACGTCCTTCATCATAGATGAGAACGAACGCGCATGCAATCCGTTTCCGCTTAGATACGCAGCACTCTATTCTACGCGCGAGGGAGACGAAAGGCGCAACATCTCACGCGCTCAGTGAGAGCGACGCCCTATTGGGCGTTTCTGGCAGTTCTATAGGACGAGGCGCAGGAGGTAACCAGGGCGCAGCACCGCCGAGGGTGGCAGGAAGTCGCCGGTGACCGCGACGACTGTGTCGGCCATCGCTTTGCGCCGTCCCAGGATGCGCGCCAGATGATCCATCAGGGGTGGCGCCTGGACCGCCGACTGGATGATCATCTCGACGAGTCGCTTGCCCTTGAACGTCTCGCGGTAGAGCCGGTCGTAGCGCGCCAGCATTGCTGCGCTCAGGTCGTCCTTCGCCAGCGCCTCCAACGTGACCTCGGAGGCCAATTGCGCGCCATGCAGCGCGCGGTAGATGCCCTCGCCGGTGAACGGGTCGTAATAGCCGGTCGCGTCGCCGACTAACAGCAATCCCTCGTCCGAGAGCCGCTTTGCATGTACATTGATCCGGCTGATCGTGAGCGTGCGCCGTGCCACCGTCGCCGCACCCAGCCGCCCAGTTAGCTTCGGGAAGGTCTCCAGCGCCTCCAGCAGAAAGCGCTCAGGTTGCCCGGCCAGCTTCCGCCCGTCGCGCGCCTCGTCCACCACCATCGCCACATTGCAGAGGTCGCCCACCTCCGGCGGCTCCAGCGGCGCGATGCCGACGTAGCGTCGCCCTGCGACGTGCATCTCGCCGTACTCGCCCATCCCGGCGATGCCGCGCATGTGCGCGACCAGCGCGACCTTGCGTATGCGGCTCGTCTCGTGCAGCCCCAACCGTCGCGCCACCGTCGAATGCACGCCATCCGCCGCCAGCAGCAGCCGCGCCGAGATTGGCTTGCCTTCGCTCACCGGCGTCAGCCGCCAGACGCTATCTGCGCGGGCAAGTTGCGCCAGCCGCCAGTTCTCGCGAATCTCGGCTCCTGCCTCTCTCGCGCCATCTACCAGGGTCGCATCCAGTCGCAGACGCGGTATCGCCAGCCCTGTCTCGAAAAGGCTCCTACCCTCGGCGTCGCGTGTCGCGGCGAAATCGCCTTGGATCATCCCGCCATTGGGCGAGAAGATGCGGAAGCCGCGCAGCCGTGCTGGATGTGCCGCCTCCAGTCGCTCCATCACGCCGAGGTCAGTCAGCAGTGGTTCGGCGGCGGGGCTGAGATACTCGGCGCAGGGCTTGTCGCGTGGGAAGGTCGAGCGATCTATCAGCGCGACACGCCACCCGGCGCGCGCTAGCAGGATCGCCGAGGCCGAACCCGCAGGGCCAGCGCCAACGATGGCGACGTCATACGGCTTGGTGGCGCTGGACATCGGGCATCGCCTCCGAGATCGGGCAATGAAGCGTCGGGTGAATTATGCCGCGCCGCGCGCGCTGAGCGCCAGCCGCCACGGGATGCCGAGATGCACTGTTGCATCCTGCAGGTCGGCGCGCTTCGCCAGTTCGCGCAGTTCTGGCGCTGAATACGCCCGGCGGACCGAAGCGGGCGCGTCGTGGCAGGTCATCGCATCCATGAACAATAGGCGCGTCAGCAGGAGCGAGCCGATATACGCAAATCGCGCGCGCGCCACGTCGAAGACGAGGACATGCTTGCCCACCCGCGCCATGCCCGCCAGCAACTCCACCGCACGCTCCGGCTCGAAGTGGTGGATCGCCAGCGTACACAGCGCAATGTCGAAGCTACCTGGCGCATAGGGCAGGTTGAGCGCGTCCTGCCGCTCGACGGTGATGCTCGGTGTTTCTGCACTCTGCTCTTGCGCGACGGCGACGATCTGCGGGCTGATGTCGGTGGCGACGATGCGCGCCTTATAGCCGTTGTGGTCGGCCCAGCGCGCAATCGCCAGCGGGATATCCGCCGATCCGGAGGCGACATCCAGCAGCGAGAACTCACGTTCTCCTGAGACTTTCGCTATTGCCTCAGCCTGGCGTGCGACGCCACGCACGGTGAAGGCCGTCCAGCCGAGCAGCCAGTTGATGCGCCGGATGTCGCCCAGGTTGCGGCGCAACGCGGCGTCGTCCATCGTCTCGGCGTCGAGCCACTCGGTGATCGCGGCGTCGCGCACACGAAAATCCACACCCATCCCCCTTAAGGTCATCATGCATAGACTATAGGGATTATCGGAGAAAGATACACTATCCATGCTCGTTTGACGCGCGTGTTACCTCCGCCGTATAGTGACGTACAACTGCGGCGCTTCCGTTTCTATAGTCTCTGCTATCGCCTGTAATTCCCTATCGGCGCTGATCTGCCGAGATCGACTACCGCAAACTGTCGTCTCGTAGCGCGATACCTGTAGCGCGTTCGCTACTTCCCCCAATCGACGCGCAAATCTCAAAAGACGCGCCCAGCGCTCCGTCCGACCCCGTCGCATGTCCATCCACGTCCGCGCATACTGCGCCAAGGAGGTCGCTACGTGATACCGGACAAGTTCACCTACCTCGTCCCCACCAGCCTGCCGGAGGTCTGGCAGGCGCTCCAGGCTCATCCCGGCGACGCCAAGATCCTCGCCGGCGGCCAGAGCCTGATCCCGCTGATGAAGTTCCGCCTCGCCACCCCTGCCTACGTCGTCGATCTACGCAAGGTCGCCGGACTGGATACCCTCGAAGAACGCGACGGCGCGCTGGTCATCGGCGCGATGGTCCGCGAGAGCGAACTGGAACGCTCCGATCTCGTGCGGCGGCGCTACACCGGCGCGTACGAGGCCAGCTCCGTCGTCGCCGATCCACTCGTGCGCAACTTCGCTACCGTCGGCGGCAACCTGGCCCACGCCGACCCCGCCAACGATCACCCCGCGATGATGGTGGCGATGCGCGCGCAGGTGGCTGCGCAAGGTCCGCATGGCCAGCGCATGATCGGTATCGACGACTTCCTGGTGGACACGATGGAGACCTCGCTCGCACCCGAAGAGGTGCTGACGGCGATTCATATCCCTACGCCTTCGCAACACACCGGCTCGGCCTACATCAAGTTCGAGCGCAAGGTCGGCGACTATGCCATTGCGGCGGTCGGCGCGCAGATCACCCTCGAAGGCGATGTCTGCACGCAGGCGGGCATCGGCCTCACCAACGTCGGCCCGAAGGCCATCCGCGCGTCGCAGGCCGAGGCGTATTTGGTGGGCAAGCGCATGACGGTGGAGAATGTGCAGGAGGC
>DATAOM010000350.1:0-10319 GCA_036265775.1 Ktedonobacterales bacterium
ATTCCGATGGGTCGTCAAAGGCGGCCCAGCTCATCAAGACGGGTAGAGGGAACGGCCCGACGACACCCGGCAACCGGCGGGCGCAATCGCCCGACGCGGTGCTAACTCCGGCGGAAGGCGACGAACAGCGCCTTTCCGAAAGATGAGCCACATCTGTCACAAGCGCCAGGGGCGGCGCAGGACACACGATGCGGCTTCTCGCTGGAGAGGCCGTTTTTTCTGCCCACTGTTCTCCAGTGTTCCAGCTTTTTTGCCCGACAGAAGGACGCCAGCCGTGGCCCAGCCGAGCGCCAGCCTCGCCGATGAGACGGTCCATCCGTTTACGGCGGATGGACTGCCGCGCACACTCTGGTGGGATGACGGCGCTGGTGTCCTGGGCATGATTGACCAGACGCTCCTGCCCGGCGAGGTCGCCGTCCTGGCCTGTGCGACGAGTGTGGAAGTTGGCGAGGCGATCCGGCGGCTGCAGGTGCGTGGCGCCCCGGCGATTGGCGTCGCGGCGGCGTACGGGCTGGCCCTCGGCGCGCGCGAGGCGATTGCGGCGGATGACCCTCAAGCGCGACTAAAAGAGATCGCGGCGACCTTGCGCGCGACACGCCCCACCGCTGTCAACCTCGGCTGGGCGCTCGACCGGCTGCTGGGCGTGGCCAGCGAGACATCAGTGACCGACCTGCCTGAGCGGCTGCTCGCGGAGGCGCACGCCGTCGCGGAAGAGGACGCCGCCGCCTGCCGGGCGATGGGCCGCCTTGGCGCCGAGCTGATCGCCGATGGCGACACGCTGCTGACGCACTGCAACGCGGGCGCGCTGGCGACCGCCGGGATGGGCACGGCGCTGGCGCCGATCTTCACGGCGCATCAGGCGGGCAAGCGCATCCATGTTTATGTGGACGAGACGCGGCCGGTCCTACAGGGCGCGCGGCTGACGGCGTGGGAGCTGGGGCGCGCGGGCGTGCCGTATACGCTGATCGCAGACAACATGGCGGCGCACTTCCTGCGGCGCGGCGGCATACGCGCGATCTTCGTCGGCTCTGACCGCATCGCAGCGAATGGTGATGTAGCCAACAAGATCGGCACCTATGGCCTGGCGATTCTCGCGCGCGAGCATGGCGTCCCGCTCTACGTCGTCGCGCCGCGCTCGACGGTAGACCTCACGCTGCCCGATGGCGACGCGATTCCTATCGAGGAGCGCGCGGGGGATGAGATCACGACGCTCGCGGGGCGGCGCATCGCGCCAGCGGACGCGCGTGTGGCGAATCCGGCGTTCGACGTGACGCCCGCGCGCTACATTGCGGCGATCGTGACGGATGCTGGGATAGCGCGCCCGCCCTATGGTGAAGCGCTGGCGGAGTTGATGAGGAACTGAACGAGTGGCGGCGCGGCTGCTTGCGCGCGCTGAAGGAGTGGATGTGGCTATACTGGTGGTTGGCTCGGTCGCGCTTGACACGGTGAAGACACCGTTCGGGCAGGTGGAAGATGTGCTCGGCGGCGCCGTCTCCTACTTCGCGCTCGCCGCGTCGCTCTATGACCGCGTGAATATGGTCGCGGTCGTCGGCGAGGACTTCCCCCGGCGCTATATTGACGACTTCAGCGCGCGGCGCATCGACATGACCGGCCTGCACGTCATGCCCGGCAAGACGTTCCGTTGGGGGGCCGACTACCACCTGGACATGAACGCGCGCGACACGCTCTACACCGATTTAGGTGTCTTCGGCGAGTTCCAGCCCGACGTGCCAGAAGAGTACCGCCACTCAGATCTACTTTTCCTGGCGACGATCCAGCCGACGCTGCAACTGCACGTCCTCGAGCAGGCCAAAGCCGCCGGAACGGTGAAACTGACCGCGCTGGACACCATCGAGCTGTGGATCAACACCACACGTGAGGACCTCATCGAGGTGATCCGCCACGTAGACGTGTTGTTGCTCGCGGAAGAAGAAGCGCGGCAGATTGCCGAGACACCGAGCCTGCGCACAGCGGCGCGCTACATCCTTGGCCTGGGACCGAAGACGCTGGTGGTGAAGCAGGGCCGTTATGGCGCGGTGATGTTCGGCGCGGATGGCTCGTTCTTCGCGGCGCCCGCCTATCCGCTCGAAGACGTACGCGATCCGACCGGCGCGGGTGATAGCTTCGCCGGTGGGTTTCTGGGCTACCTGGGGCAGCGCCTGAGCAGCGGCGCGACCTTGACCGCCGCCGACTACCGCCGCGCGCTCATTCATGGCAACATCATCGGCTCGTTCACCTGCGAGGACTTCAGCGTCGAGCGGCTACGCACGCTCACGCCGGAGCAGATCGTGGCGCGCTATCGTGAATTCGTGACGTTTACGCATTTCGAGGGAGACTGGCGGGCCTGAACTCGCCGGGAGGAGTCGTTGACATATCGGCGTCCCGTATGGACGCTGTGAACCTGGCCGGAGCGCTGCTTAGCAAGCGCGCCACCGCCGCAGCCGTGACCTCCGCTTTCCAGTCGTCGCGCCAGGGAGGGGCGCATCGCGGAGCACCCGGCGTCAGCCGGCAGCAGAAGGAAGACGTGCGCGCTCTGCGCGTGGCGCCCATCGAGTGGCTGTACCCGGGCGTCCGCCCACCGGCGGCGGGCGACCTGCTCGACACGATGTTTCAACTTTTTCCGGCGGCGGACGTTCGCCGGGACGTTCCCGACAAGGGAGTAGAAGCGATATGGCGACTGTAACCCCAAGCGGCGTCAAGGGTGACGTCAAAGACCTGAGTCTGGCCCCACATGGCAAAGCACGCATCGAGTGGGCGGCGAAGGACATGCCGGTCCTCCGGCTGATCCGCGCGCGTTTCCAGCGCGAGCAGCCGCTGAAAGGGATCCGCGTCTCGGCCTGCCTCCACGTGACCACCGAGACGGCGAATCTCGCGATCACGCTCAAGGAGGGCGGCGCGGACCTCGTCCTCTGCGCCAGCAACCCGCTCTCGACGCAGGACGACGTGGCGGCCTCGTTGATGGCCGACTACGGCATCTCGACTTACGCCATCAAGGGCGAGGACGAGCAGACGTACTACAAGCACATCCACGCCGCGCTTGACCACGCGCCGCAGATGACGATGGACGACGGCTGCGACCTTGTCTCGCTGATGCACAAGGAGCGCACCGACCTGATCCCCAACGTCATCGCGGGGACCGAGGAGACGACGACCGGCGTCATCCGCCTGCGCAGCATGGAGAATGGCGGCGTCCTGCGCTTCCCCGTGCTGGCGGTGAACGACTCCGACACCAAGCATCTCTTCGACAACCGCTACGGCACCGGCCAGAGCACGATTGACGCGATCATCCGCACGACCAACACCCTGATCGCCGGGCGCAGCGTCGTCGTCGCTGGCTATGGCTGGTGCGGCAAGGGCGTGGCCGCGCGCGCGAAGGGCCTAGGCGCGAACGTCATCGTCACCGAGGTTGATCCCGTGCGCGCCATCGAGGCGGTGATGGACGGCTTCCGTGTGATGCCGATGGTGAAGGCGGCGGCGGAGGCTGACATTGTCATCACCGTCACCGGCGACATCAACGTGCTCAACCAGGAGCATCTGGCCGCGTTGAAAGACGGCGCGATCGTGGCCAACTCCGGCCACTTCAACGACGAGATCAACATCCCCGCGCTGGAGGCGCTGGCGACCGGCGGCCACAAGCCGGTGCGCGACTTCATCGAGGAGTACACCTACGCCGATGGGCGCAAGGTCTACCTGCTGGCCGATGGCCGGCTGGTGAACCTCTCGGCGGCGGACGGCCACCCCGCGAGCGTGATGGACATGAGCTTCGCCAACCAGGCGCTGGGCGCGGAGTACATGCTCCAGAACGGCAAGAGCCTGGAGCCGCGTGTCTACACGATCCCGGCTGAGATCGACCGCGAGATTGCGCGCCTTAAGCTCCATGCGATGGGCATCGAGATCGATGTCCTGACACCGGAGCAGAAGGAGTACCTCGCGGCCTGGGAGTCGGGGACCTAGTATTCGTTTGAACGGAGGCGCAATGGGCGACCTCCGCTAGTGATTCGCTCACGCTGTCGCGCTGGTCAGGCGTTTGCCTGGCTGGTGCGGCAGACGAGTACCTGAAGCCTTCGGGCACGTGATATGTTGAGTGGTGTGTGAGTGGCAAGAGAGGGCGACGCGTGGCATGAGCAGCAGCAGTTTCTACAGCAATCCGACATCCTATTTCACCAGCGAGAGCGTGACCGAGGGGCATCCCGACAAGCTGTGCGACCAAATCAGCGACGGCGTGCTCGACGCGATGCTGCGTGACGATCCGCTGGCGCGCGTGGCCTGTGAGGCGGCGACCACCACCGGCCTGATCCTCGTCGCCGGCGAGATCACCACCTCTACCTGGGTGGACATTCCCGAGATCGTGCGCGAGACGGTCCGTAAGGCCGGATACACCGACGCGCGCTACGGCTTCGACTACCGCACCTGCGGTGTCGTCACCGCCATCGGCAAGCAGAGTCCGGACATTGATATGGGCGTGAGCGCCTCGGTCGAGTACCGCGACCGTCTCGCCACTGGCGCGCTCTCCGACACCGAGTTGGACGCGATTGGCGCGGGCGACCAGGGCATGATGATCGGCTTTGCCTGCAACGAGACGCCGGAGCTGATGCCGACGCCGATCAGCCTGGCGCACAAGCTGACGCGCCGCCTCTCCGAGACGCGCCGCGCCGCCTGGGACAATGGCGGCCCGATGAAGTACCTGCGTCCGGACGGCAAGAGCCAGGTGACGGTGCAGTACGAGCACGGTAAGCCGGTGCGCGTGGATACGGTCGTCATCTCGACACAACATAGCGACGATGTGACCCAGGAGCAGATCGCCGCCGACGTGCGCGAGCACATCATCACGCCCACGATTCCGGCCGAGATGCTCGACGCCAACACCAAGTATTTCATCAATCCGACTGGACGCTTCGTCGTCGGTGGCCCGATGGGCGACGCCGGGTTGACCGGCCGCAAGATCATTGTGGATACCTACGGCGGCATGGCGCGTCACGGCGGCGGCGCCTTCAGCGGTAAGGACCCGACAAAGGTGGACCGCTCGGCGGCGTATGCGGCGCGCTACGTGGCGAAGAACCTCGTCGCGGCGGGGCTGGCGGATCGCGTCGAGTTGCAGGTCTCGTACGCCATCGGCGTCGCGCGGCCACTCTCGCTCTTCGTCGAGACGTTCGGGACGGGCAAGATTTCTGATGAGGAGATCATCGCGCTGATCAACAAGCACTTCGACCTGCGCCCGGCGGGGATCATCCAGACGCTGAACCTGCGCCGGCCGATCTACCAGCCGACGGCGGCGTTCGGCCACTTTGGTCGCACGGACATCGACCTCCCGTGGGAGCGCACCGACAAAGCCGACGCATTGCGCGCAGCAGTTGGGGCGTCAGTCGCCGCAGGCGCATAACTGAACAAAGACGCGATACACTGTGGGCAGGCGGGGAGCGCATCTCTTCGCCTGCTCACGTCGTTATGGGACTCAGAAGGATGAACGAGATGAGTGAGGAGCAGAACATACAGGCGTCCGGTCAGACAGTCTCGTTGACGCTGAACCAGAACGAGCGCGAGGTCGTGACCCTGGCGTTGCAGGAGTTGCTGAGTACGACTGAGCGCGAGGAACATTTGATCAAAACGGTTGAGGCGCTGCTGGCGCGGATCAAGGCCCTATAGCCGATCAGAACTCGCCATCAGGCTTCGCTATCGGGTTCGCCGCCAACTCGCGCGATCACCGCGCCCAGAACCATCACGGCGATGCCGCCGATGACGATATAGAGGCTGGCGTTGGGCGTGGTCGGCAGGATGAAATCGCTGAAGTGGCGCAGCGCGCCGACCGCGACGGTGAGGATGCCAAGGACGGCGAGGATCGCGCCAAGCGTCTTCATCTCACCCTCCCAATCATCATGAAAGATCTCTATTGGCGCCGACGCGCAATCACACACATCTAGAGACGCGCGCCGGGTCGCTTGCATAGCGGTACTCGCAGTATAGGAGCCGGGCGCTGGGGCCGTCAAGCGGCGGAGCCGCAGACACGCTTGGAGTCGTGGCATGCAGCAACTCATCTATCTGGCCTTCTTCATAGTCCTTCTCTTCATCGTCGTCAGGATCCTGTTGCGCTGGTCGCAGATTGGTGGCCTGCGCCAGACCGGCGTGCGCGTCGCCGCGACGGTGCGCGACATCGATCACCAGCGCCACACGACGATGAATCCGACGACCCATGTCATGACGACGCGCGACGACTGGTACATCGAGGCGGAATGGACCGACCCCACGAGCGGCGAGACGCGCACATTTCGTAGCGATCGCCTGGACGAGTGGGACGCCGAGCGCTATCCTGGCGGCTCGCCGATCACCGTGCTGGTCGATCCCCAGAACCCAGACAGCTACTATGTCGAGATCGCCCGCTAGTCTCTACTCTTTCTCCCAGACCGCTCAATCGACTCTACAGATCATGAGACACTTGCAGGGAACTTTTTTGCGTTTGCGGGTTTGTAGGAATTAGATGGCCCCGAATTGTTGCGTGAGCAATACCCGCTGACAGGACCAGGCATGGATGACGAGACAGCCGCGCTGGCGGCGTTATTGGCGACCGACCTCGACCGGCACTTCTCTGCCCTCGTCGACCGCTATCAGGAGGCGCTCTACCGGTTCGCGCTGCGCCTGAGCAATCACCCGCAGGAGGCCGAAGACATCACGCAGGAGGCGCTCCTGCGCAGCTATGTAGCGCTCTCGCACTATCCCGAAGCGCATGTTCGCACCCTGCGTCTGCGTCCCTGGCTGTACAAGGTGACGCTGAATGTCTTCCGCAATGGCCGGCGTCGCGCTCTTTCGACCTGCTCTCTTGAAAGCGCCGATGCTGCGCTGGAGGCGCCTGACGACGAGATGGCGCAGCCGGAGGTATGGCTGGACTGGCTGGAGCGCCAGCAGGAGCTAGAACGCGCCTTTGCGCTGTTGTCCGATCAGCATCGAGAAGCGCTCACCTGCGTCTATTTCGAGCGCCTCTCCTACCAGGAGACGGCTGCTCTGCTCGATATCGCGGTTGGGACCGTTCGATCTCGCGTCCATCGTGGCGTCAAAGCCTTGCAGGCCATGCTGGACGTGGAAGGGAAGGTGCTGTATGGAATCCAATGAGTCACTCGCTCAGTCTGCTCCTGCCCAAACGTCCGGAGCAATGCTGGCGGGATTGCATGCTCGGCTCGACGCCTATCGCCAGGCGCGCGCGAGTACCTTCACTCTAATGGAGCTTGAGACCGCCCTGCGCGATCCTCGCTGGGAAGTCCGCTGCGCCGCCGCCGAGCATCTGGACGCCTCCTCACCACGCGCGCTGGTCGAGTTGGCGTTCGACGATGAGGACGACAGCGTGCGCCAGGCGGCGGTACGCGGCTTAGGCAGGATGGGAGCCTCCGCCCCAATCGAGCTGTTCCAGAAGACGTTACACGATAGCGCGTGGCAGGTACGTGAGATGGCGCTGCTCACGGTCAGAGAATCTGGAATCGCCCTGCCAGAGGCGCTGCTTGAGGAGGCATTGCACGACGAAAGCGAGCCAGTGCGCCAGGCCGCGCGAGTGGCGCGTGCGCAGATGACACGCGCTCAAGATACGCCCTCGTTGTCACGCGCAGTACTCAAAGTCGGAGAAAGGAAAACACCAGTGATGTCACAGCAAACAGATGCGCCGCTCATGACGCCGGCGCCGAGCAGCGCAACTCGCCGCCGCCGGTTCTCTCCGGTCAAGACCCTGGCGCTGGTCGCTACCCTGCTGGTCACAGTCGGAGTATTGACCGCCGCTGGCTTTGGCCTCGGGTGGTGGCTGCCCCTGTTGGGCGATCCAGCGCAATACACCACGATTGGCCAGGAACAGACCGCCAACGGCGTCACCGTCCGGCTCTTGCGCGTCTATCTCGATCAGGGGCGCTCGATCGTGGTCTACGACATTCTCAGCCCTTCAGCGGACCAGCGCTATGTGGATGGAGGCACATCACTTACCAGCGCCTACCCGCAAAAAAACCCAGGCGCGCTACCTGGAGGCGGCGTAGTAAAGATTGACCAGGGCGACGCGCGACTCACACACGAATTCACCACCTATCACCCGTTTGCGACGCCGGCCGATGTTTCGACGCTTACCGTGACTTGGCGAATTGATGTCATCCAACCGAACGAGACTCTCCCCAAGACGGCCCCCCAGCCACTGTCGTTCAACTTCACCTTCACCGCGCCGTTCCAGCAGGTGAACAACCAACACATCGCTGATCCGATCAAGACGGGAGCCTGAGCCTGGCCGCCGATCCTCGGACTTTGAGGCAAAAGCATGAGAGGAGCGTTTGGACGCTCCTCTCGTCGCATATCCGCGAAGACCTCTGACCTATCCCTCCTGAGACGCCGACTCATCGTAGCGCCGCTGGCAGGCCGCAATTTCCTCCCAGGCCGCCTCGGCGCCGAACCAACCGCGCACGTCCGGTGGCGCTTTCTGTAGCTCCTTGTAGGTACGGAAGAAGGTCGCGATCTCCGCCTGCCAGTGCTTCGGCAGATCGGCGAGGTCACGCATCTCGCCGAAGTGCGGATCTTCCAGCGGCACTGCAAGAATCTTCTGATCATCGCCTTTCTCATCTGACATGAGCAGCTTGCCAATTGGGCGCACCTGGATGTGGCAGCCAGGAAAGGTCGGTTCGTCGATCAGCACAAGGACATCGAGTGGATCGCCATCGCCGCCGAGAGTACCGTTGATGAAGCCGTAGTCAGTAGGATAGTGGACCGAGACATAGAGCACGCGGTCCAGCCGGAAGACGCCGCGTTCGTGATCGTACTCGTACTTGTTGCGGCTGCCGCGCGGGATCTCGATGATCGCCTCGACCCAGCCCGCCGCGCGGTCGCCCCAGAACTCATGCGCTGGCATATAAGCGTCTCCATTCGCCTAACGGTTGTTAGATTTACAGCGGCAGCGGGCGCGAGACGGCGACGCGTACCTTCTCCAGCGTCACCAGCCCGTTCGTGACTAGCGCCTCGATCTGTGGGAGAATGGCCTGAATTTTCTCGTCGCGATCAATCGCCACGATGACGACCGGCAAATCCTGCGAGAGGTCGAGAATCTTCGCCGTATGGATGCGCCGTGTCGCGCCGTAGCCCTCGATGCCATGCAAGACCGTCGCCCCGGCGATCCCTTCCGCCCGCAACAACTCGACGATGGCACGGTAGAGCGGCTTGCCCGCGTGGTGATCGGCGTCGCCGATATAGATGGCGAGCTTCGTCGCTTCGACAATGGTCCTTGCGGTCATTGCGCGCCTCCCAGCAGACGGCTGACGACCAGGCCAAAGTAGACGGCGATCAGCCCGCAACTCAACTGCCCCAGCGTGTTCAGGAGGAACGCTCTCATACTACCATCCGCCAGCAGTTCGAAGGATTCGTAGCTGAAGGTCGAGAAGGTGGTATAGCCGCCGAGAACACCTACCGCGAGGAAGAGTCGCGCCTCGTTCGAGAGCTGACCTGCGCTTGCCAGGCCAAGGAAGACGCCAATCAGAAACGAGCCGCTGATGTTGACGAGAAATGTGCTCCAGGGAAAGTCGGGACTCGCGTGCGTGGCGATCCACAACCCCAGCAGATAGCGCGCCACCGCGCCCAGCGCGCCACCCAGCCCGACCAGGGCCACCCGTACCAGCATCTCCATGTTCCCCTTCAGTTCAAGCGCGCGGCGGCCACAAAAAAGCCCCCGACCACGCGACGACGCGCGATCAGGAGCCATCAGCACAGACGCGGTTCAGCCAGTTAGAGTGGCTAGGCGAGCTCCATCGCCTTGTCAGTATCATAGCACGGCCATAGCACAGCAAGACGCTGTCTCTCTTGCGATGCCAAACACCTTATCAGAAGCGCTAGGAAGGCTTAGGAACTGGCTTCTGTCTCGACTGGAGACCAGAGAGGGAGCGTAAAGGCGAATGTGGAACCATCCCCAGGAATCCCGGCGCTTTCGATCCAGATCGCGCCACCCATCGCCTCCACGAGTACTCGGCAGGTAAACAACCCGATGCCCGTCCCGCGCACAGGTCCGGTAATATCACGCTCCAGTCGCACAAAACGCTGGAACAGCTTGTTCTGCTCTTCAGGTGGAACGCCGAGACCATGATCGCGCACCTGGATACAGGCGGTAGGCACAGCTTGTTCCTGCGCCTTGGACGAAGTTGGGGCGGTCGCCACGTCTCGCACCTGGTAGGCAGTCACCTCAATTGGACTGCCTGGAGACGAGTATTTCACCGCGTTGGCGAGAAGGTTGACCAGCACCTGTCGCAGCCGGGTCGCATCGGCCAGTAGAACCAGTTCATCCTCCAGGTGGAGCTGTACTGGACGTGGCTCATCTCCGGGAC
>DATAOM010000351.1:0-10522 GCA_036265775.1 Ktedonobacterales bacterium
TGACCTTGAAGTGCAGAACGGTGGCGATTGGGAGCCTTCATCACAGGCCCAATGCGCTATCAAGCGCGCTGCGATGTCCGTGAAGATCGAGCCAGGCGCTGTCTACACTGCGACGATCCGCGCCGGTATGCTCCCAGGCAGCAACACGGCGTTTCCTGGCGGTAGCTACCGACTGACGTTGGCGTACGGAGGGTCACCAACGCTGGCGGCCAGCGGAGCGACCATAGTGTATTCGGCGCTGCTCACGATCATCGGTGGTCCGTCGAATGGCGGCGGCTTTCCGAGTTCGACGCCCGCTAATACGCCGCCTACGAACTAGGTCACGCCATCAGCATCTGCCGCGAAGCGATGCGCCGGGTTATGGTGACTTGCGCAGGGGAGCGCCTCGCGTGTGAACTGTTGCCCATGCGTCGCCGTGCGCGTCTCAAATGACGAATAATCCTTTGAGCCTGGACGGTGCGCCATGCTGAAGTGTGCGATGATATGCGCAAATCGCTTTCTCTGGCGTCTCCAGCAATTTGTGTGAGCTAAGAGTAGGTCATATGCGGATCGCCGTCGCATGGAGCCAGGTGGATGAGGGCTGGGGACAGCGCCTCGCCAGCGCGCTTGCGGGTCGTGGCCTCGTTGTGCAAACCGCGCCTGCTGATACAAACGGGGCGCAGGAGGATGGCGCGGAAAGCGGCCCATCGTCCTGCGCCCTCCGTGCGAGCGCGATCATCATTCCTGTGATATCAGCCTCAGCGGTCGCTTCCCGCAGGATGGAGCTCGTCTGCCGCCAGGCGTTCGACCTGACGCGCCAGGACTGGCGGCGTATCGTTTTGCCGCTCGTGGTTGCCCAGTTGAGCGAGGATGATGTCTGGCCGTTTCTACGTGAACTCCCGTGTATCGTCGCCCGCGGCTCCTCTCCGAGTGGCGTCAGAGATACCATCGCGCGCGCGCTGCGGCTGCTGGCCTTGCCGCCAAGTGAGCAGGAGCCCACCGCTTCAGCGAATCTCACTGGAACCGCTCCCCTCGACCTCCTGATTCAGGGCAAGTCGCTGCTCCTCCAGGAGAAGGCCGCGCATGCCCAGATGCGACTGGAACAGGCGACGAAGCTCGACCCGAAACTTCACGCGGCATGGCTCGCCCTTGGTGACACCTACGATCAATTGGGACAGTTTCCAGATGCGCTGCGCGTTTACGATCGCGCCATCTCTCTCCTTCCACGGGACGCCTGCGCCTGGGCCGCTCGCGGCGTCACCCTCCATCAGATGGATCGCTACCGTGAAGCGCTCGTCGCCACTAGTCGCGCCGTCACCCTCGATCCGAGTTGTGCGCTGGCCTGGCGCGCACGCGCCAACGCATTTAGCGATCTCAGCCAGCCAGAGAGCGCGCTGCTGGCGTTCGAGCGCGCCCTCGAGTGCGATCCTGGGGATGCTGTGAGCTGGATAGGCAAGGCGCATACACTTTCAGCGCTTGGCAGACGTGATGACGCTATCGGCGCATGGAAACACGCCGCTGAACTCGCGCCAGATTATCCACCCGCCTGGAACGGTCTGGGAACCGCCTGCAATGACGTGGGGCATCATAGAGAGGCGCTGGACGCTTACGACCAGGCGATCACCTTAGACGAGCGCTTGGTAAGCGCGTGGTCTGGCAAGGGCAATGCGCTTCTGCGTCTTGGGCGCTCGTCCGAGGCCTGTGACGCCTATGCTCAGGCGCTCGCACTCGACCCGCGCCACGCCGCAAGCTGGTGTGGGAAAAGCGTCGCGCTGCTGGATTTGCGCCGCAATGACGAGGCTCTGGACGCCTCCGAGCGCGCGATCGCGCTTGCTCCAGGTGACCCCATTGTCTGGCGCAGCCGGGCCACCATCCATCAGGCGATGGACAGGATTGAGGAGGCGCAGGCCGCATTCGAGCGCGCGCTCACGCTTGATCCGACTGATGTCGCGTCGTGGATCGGCAAGGGCCGCTGCCTGCGGGCGCTCAGGCGTCCCGACGATGCGCTCACCGCCTTCGAACACGCCATTGAACTTGACCCTGCGCTGCCGGACGCCTGGAACAACAAAGGGGTCGTGCTCTCAGATCTCAAGCGATACGAAGAAGCGCTGATCGCCTTCGAGCGCGCGCTGGCCCATTCGCCTGCCGCGTCGGCAATCCACACGAATCAAGGAACGGCGTTCTACGCGCTCGGCCGCTATGATGAAGCGCTCGCTGCCTACGAGACGGCGCTTGCGCTTGATCCAGGCAACCTCTTCGCCCTGACATGTAAAGGCGCGACTCTTTATGACCTTAATCACCATGATGCGGCGCTCGCGGCCTTTGACCGCTCCTTGAGCCTGAACAAGGGTGATGTCGCCGCATGGAACAACCTCGGCGCCGCGCTCACCGACCTGCGCCAGTTCGACGAGGCGTCGATTGCATTTGACCGCGCGACCGCGCTCGATCCCAACAACGCCGACCTGTGGAACAATCGTGGTGGGTTACTCAATGATATTGGCCACCACGCCGATGCGCTCGCCGCCTACGATCGCGCGCTCACGCTCATCCCGACCTATGCGCAGGTATGGAACAACGCAGGGGCGGCGCTGAATGCGCTAAAGCGCTATGAGGAGGCGGTCAGCGCCTACGATCACGCCATCGCGCTTGACCCAGAGTATGCGCTCGCCTGGCGCAACAAAACGTATCCGTTACGCTCGCTCGGACGGGAGCGCGAGGCGCGCCAGGCCGAGAAGCGGGCCAAGGCGCTCGGCGGCTAAGATCAGCCGCCGATCATCGACATCGAGCGTGCGGTGCGCCGAAAGCGTGTGTCGCCGATGTGATGCTTCAGTTCTTTGTGCCAGACCGCCACACGAATTGCGCGCGCGAGCGTCTCGTCATCGGCGCCGGAGCGCAACAAGCCGCGCAGATCGGTCTCCTCCAGCGCAAAGAGGCACGTACGCAGCCGCCCCTCGGCGGTCAGTCGGATGCGGTCGCACCACTTACAGAACGGCTCACTGACTGGATTGATGAAGCCGACCTCGCCTATACCGTCGGAGAACGTATAGCGGCGCGCCGTCTCGGATGGATCGCCCGACGTGATGCGCACGAGCGGGCCAAACTCAGCCTCGATTAGCGCCTTGATCTCCGCTCCCGTCAGGATGTCTTCCTTGCGCCAGATCTGATCGGCGTCCAGTGGCATGAACTCGATCCAGCGCACGACATAGGGCTTGCGGCGGGCAAGGTGGGCAAACGCCACCACCTCGCTCTCGGTGAAGTCACGCATCGCCACCGCGTTGATCTTGATGGGATGAATCGCCGGATAGGCCTCAAGCGCCTCCAGCCCGGCGAGCACCTGCGCCAGGGCGTCGCGCCGGGTCAGTTCGGCGAAGCGCTCGCGCACGAGCGAATCCAGGCTGACGTTGATGCGCGTGAGGCCCGCTTCGGCAAGCTGGGCCGCCTGGCGCGCCAGCAGTACGCCGTTGGTCGTCACACTCAGGCTGCGCAGGCCCGAAATATCCGCCAGCATGCGAACCAATTCTGGCAGGTCGCGCCGGACAAGCGGCTCACCACCAGTGAGGCGTATCTGCTCGATGCCAAGATCCACCATGACCCGTGAGAGCCGCGTCATCTCCTCAAAGGTCAGGATCTCCGAGCGTGGTAGCCAGGGCAGCCCGTCGGCGGGCATGCAGTAGACACAGCGGAAGTTGCACTTGTCGGTGACCGAGATGCGCAAATTCTTGATGCGCCGCCCATAACTATCCACCAGCGGGCCGACCATCGGAATCGCGTCCGCCTCATCAAGGTCTATGGGGCGCAGGACCTCGCCAAGCGAGGGAAGCACAGGCAACTGACGATCACGATCTGACATGCGCGCTCCCGATACAAAAGTTCTAACCGCCGTGTCTCACTATACCATTCCCGCGCTCGCCACCCAAAGCGGGCATGCGATTAGCCTATCGTCTGGCCGGGCCGCATCTCCGCGACCTCGATATTCCCAGCCCCCAGTGCGCTCAGCTCCTCGCGTAGCTTGCCCGGCGTACCGGTCAGGATAGGGAACGTGCCGTGGTGCGCGGGAACGACCAGTGGCGCGCCCACCAGCCGCGCGGCGTGCGCCGCCTCGAACGGACTCATGGTGAAATGGTCGCCGATGGGCAGGATAGCGATGTCGGGGTGGTACAACTCGCCGATCAGCCGCATATCGCCGAAGATGTTCGTGTCGCCGGCGGCGTAGATGGTCGGCCCGTTCTCGAAGCGCAGCACATAGCCCACCGCCTCGCCGCCATAGAGTATCTGATCGCCATCGGTAATGCCGCAGCTATGGTCGGCGTGAACCATCGTCGCGCGCACCCAGCGGAGATCAACCGTCCCACCCTTGTTAATCGCCACCGTATTCTGGATCCCCTTGCTCTCAAGCCAGTGGCCAATCTCGAAGATGCAGACGATGTGCTCCGGCTGCGCATCGCGCGCGATGGTGAGTGCGTCGCCGATGTGATCGAAGTGTCCATGGGTGATGAGCAGCGCATCCAGCATGTCGGGACGCTTCAAATTGTCTGGGCAGGCAGGATTGCCATGAGTCCAGCAGTCCAGCAGTAGCCCATTCCCGGAGGGACCACGCAGCTTGAAGGTTCCATGTCCGAGCCAGGTGATCTGTACGCCCTTGAGATTCATCTCGCGCTCCTCCTTGAGTTCTTGCAAGGATTGGTGTACCTGAACGTCATCGTATCACGCTCCTTCTCCACTATAGCGCGCCTTATCGCCAGCGCGGTAGACTGCCTCATCACAATCAATGATGCAAAGAAAGAGCAGGGTAGTGTTCCGCATTCCATTTGTCATTCGCATCACGCGCGTCGCAAAAGGACATAGCATACTGCGAAGTGGCAAACGCAAGCTTGGCCGCAGACGCAAGATGACGCGAGAGCAATTCGAAGCGCTCATTGAGCGCGAGAGCCAGGTCAAGCACAGCATCATGATCGAACTCTTTGGCAGCTACTACGAGCTTTCCATCTTGCGCAAGCCACACTGACGCAGAAGCGAACACAGATGGACTATGTGCTTCTCGCCGTAACAGGCGCGCCATATAATCAGGCGTATTCGCAGATAGGGATGAGTAGAGACTGAGGAGCGACGACGTGACGCTGGATGGCCGCATTCGCCTGGTGGTGACCGATATTGATGGCACGCTGCTCGATTCCGCCGGGCGCATCTCCGAGGAGGCGCTGGCGATGCTGAAGCGTGTCGCGTCAGGTGGCGCCACGGTCTCCCTGGCCACGTCGCGTCGCTGGGTGGGCGCGCGTACTGTGGCGGAAGAACTGGGCCTGGACTGCCCGCTCATCCTCTACGACGGCGCCATAACCCGGCAGTGTTCCTCCGGCGAGACGCTCGCCAGCCATCCACTCCAGCGCGATGCGGCGCGGGAAGCGGTGGCGGCGCTCGTGTCCCATGGTCTGCGTCCGATCGCTCAATACAATGGGCCAGGTGGCGAGAGCATGCTCACCATCTCCGCCGATCCGGAAACCGACTACGCCGCGCGCTTTGTCGAGCGCTTTCAGGCCCAGATACAGATTGCGCCACTGGATGCGCTGACGCAGGGTCAAGACACGCTGCTGCGCGTTGTGGCCTTCGCGCCCCATGGCATCCTATTGGACATGGCCAGCTCGTTCGCCGATGCGCGGCTGGGGACGCAGTTGCTCGAGATGGGCGGCTACGAGACGGCGGAGCTGACCTTCTTCGCGCCAGGAGCCTCCAAAGGCGCTGCGCTGCTCGCGCTCGCGGAGCGGTTGGGGATTCCTGCCGCCGAGACGTTCGCTATTGGCGATGGGCTCAACGACATTTCTATGTTAAAGGCGGCGGGCGTGAGCGTCGCTATGGCAGGAGCGCCTCCAAGTGTCCGCGCGGCGGCGCGATTCGTCACATCCTCTAACGACGAGGAAGGCTTCGCGCGCGCCCTGGCGATGTATGTCTTGCCTCGCATAGTACAATGAGCGAGGGAGAAGTGTTTTTCAACCGGCCGATGTCGAACGTTGGTTGAGGTTGTGGTGGAGGGGCCACATGGATCCAGAGCAGGAGAGCAAGACTGACGCCACGCAGCCTGAACGGCTATTAGTCACCTATCTGCGTCGCTATGGTTGGCTCGCGCTTGCGTTCATACTGGTCGTGACCATCACGCTCCCGCTGGCCAGATCGTTGCAGGCCGCGCCCTCCCTTCCGCCTCCAACCGCGTCCTGTGCGACATTGGCGGCGCTCAATCCCTCCGCCACGAACGGCCCGAACTGGGGCAAGACGATCCTCAAAGGGTTCGGAGCCGCCGACGGCTGGTTTGGCGTGGATGTCTGCTCCAATGGCGCCAGCGCCATCAATGTGAGCTGCGACCAGACGCCAACGAACTGGGGCGCGTCTGGATGCGCGCCGGGGCAGCCTAGCCGCGACGGCTATGGCTGGACTTTCCAGTGTCCTGAGCTCATCGAGCGTTTCGGCGCGTGGGCGTTTGGCGATAAACCTCAGGACTGGGGTGGCCGCTATGGCGGTAATGCGCCTGATCTCTGGCTCGACGGCAATCATCCCGCGGACTATGTCATGTACCCCAACGGCTCAAAGCAGGCGCCGGTTCCCGGCGATATCCTGATTTGGGGCTACCTTGACAGCGCTGGTCAGCCCTGGCCCGCCGGACCCTATGGCAATCATAGTGGCCATATCGCCGTCGTCGCGGCGGTGCGCAACGGCGTCGTCGTGACGGCGGAGCAAAACGTCGCCTGGGGCGGGCAGGATCATCCCTCTGACACGCTTGCGCTGACGGCGACGCCCACCGGCTGGATTCTCAGCGGCTCGACGACACCATCCACTACGCTGCCGACCTATCGCTGGGAGCGCACCATGGGCGCTTCGCGCGCCACCTATGGCTGGCTCCATTCGACGAAGAACACCGGCAAATTCCAGAAGACCGGCGCCGCGCCCGCCACTCCACCTCCGCCGCCACCGTCGCTGAGCAGCGCCGCCATTGTGACCACCAGTGGCGCCCTCGCCGACCTGACCTGGACGCAGCTTCCAACCTCGCCCGACGCCATCTTCATCTCGACGCCGGTGGCCACGACTCGTCAACTCGGCGCGCCGCCAGGAGCGACATTGCGCCCTGATCTTGCGCCTGCGACGCTCGTGAGCGCGGATAGCCGTCGGATTGTCGCGGTTGACACCGATGGCAATCTGTGGGAAGCGCGCACGGCGAGCGCGTACCTTGGTGTTGTGTGGACCAAGCTCGACGCGCCATCAGGTGTGCTACTGACAGGAGCGCCCTCTGTCGTCCCGTTCGCCGATGGCGCGCTCGTTTCGGCGCTTGGCGATGATGGGGCGCTGTGGTGGCGTTCGGAGTCTCCGCAGCGTCTCGGCCCCTGGACATCACTCGGACGTCCTACCGCTTCTCCGCTGACAGGAAGCGCCATCACGCTCGCCCTGCCGGGGTCAACGCAACTCCTCGCTGTAGGGCTTGGCGCCGATGGGCGTATCTATGAGGCGCAATGGCGCAGCTTCAATGGTTCGGGCGATGAGTCCTCGCATACGCAGGGATGGACCGAGTGGACGGCTATCACAGCCACGGACAACGGCAAGTCGCCAAAGCGTATTCACCTGACTGGCGCGGCGCCTCGCATCGTCGCCACCGTCGAGCCGGGCGGCGCGGCGCCCAACTCCTCGACTATCCTGCCGCCGACGGTTGATGTCTTCGCGCTCGACGGCGAAGGAGCCATTACCTGGTTGCGCGGCGCGGGAGACCCTGCCTCCTGGCGCGCGCGGTCGGTGGACCACCCTAACGGCGCCACAGGGCTTCTGGCGGCCACTACCCTGGACGGCTTCCTGGGGACGACGACGATGAGCCATATCGAGCAACTCTATCTCGCCACCACGCAGGGCGTCAGCATGGCCTCGCTCACGATGCCGGCCACCGATCCCGCGGCGAATCCCGCGATCACCTGGACGCCCTTCGCCACACAAGCCAAGACCACGCAACTGGAGTCGGCGGGCAGCGCGCTCCAGATTGGTCCTGGGGCCAGCGCGCTGCTCCTAGCCACTGGAGATCATGCGCTCGCCGCCGCCACGCCAGATGCGATCAGCATCCTCTCCGGCGAGCCAGCCAGCGCCGGCACCCCTGCGACGAGCGCGCCACCAACCTGGTTCGACGCGGGCGCAGCCTCGCCGGGCAAGTCATTCTCCGACGACCTGGTCGCCGCGAAGCTCGATCCGCGCTGGCGTCTCGCTCCGGCGAGCGCGCAGGCGCTGGCGACGGCAAACGGTCTGCGGCTCACGTCGCAGCCTGATGGCACACTTGCCACGCTCACACAGGCGGCTCTGCTCGATGGCTCCAGCATGCGCGTGAAGGTGAGCGGCCTCGGCGACGGCGCGCGCGCGGGCCTGACGCTGCGCTTCGACGAGGGCGACTGGCTGGCGTTGACGACTGACCGCGCCGGAAATGTCCAGTTCTGCCCCAGCCGCGACCAGAAGATCGGCGCGTGCCAGTCTGCCCACGTAGCCCTTGCCTCGGATGGCTCGCTCTGGTTTGAGCTGGCGCACGCCGGAGCGACCTTCCTGGCGAGCGTCAGCGTGGATGGCGAAAAATGGACGCAGCTTGGCTCATGGTCTGCGGCGCCGACAGCCCAACAGGCTCCAACCAGTGATGCAACGGCCGTCTGGCTGCCATTTACGAGCGCTGGGTTGCTCGTCACCGGCGCGCCGGACGTGAATCATGCGCCAGTCTTCACGAGCCTGAAAGTCGTGACGGATCGCGCCAGGACGCCAGCCGAATGAGTCTTCCCCACGAGCGAATCTATGCCAACGCCGACCGATGAACCCATTGCAAGATTTGGCGACGATCCCAACGAAGAGTTCGATCGCGTGGATCTGGACGACCGCGTGATTGGCCGCATGCGTCGGGGTGACGCGCATTGCGATCCGGGCCTCATCCATCGTAGCGTCCAGGTGATCGTTTTTACGTCCGATGGGCGCGTCCTGCTCCAGCGGCGTGCGGCGAGTAAGGACCTCTTTCCTGGCTATCTGTGCGCTTCGGCGTCTGGCCATGTGATGGCTGGAGATGACTATGAGCAGACGGCGTGGCGCGAGCTGATCGAGGAGCTAGGCGTCGAGCCAGCAATTATCTACCTGGACAAAGCGCTCGTGCGCAGCGAGATGGAGACGGAGATCACAGCGCTCTTTATCGCGCGCTGCGACGGCCCTTTCACCTTCTCGCCAACCGAGACTAACGGCGGCATTTTTCTGGCGCTGGATGACGCCCTGGCGCTGCGCAACGATCCGCAGGCGGAGATTACCCCGGCGTTGCGGGTCGCGCTGGACGAGATCGCGCGCAGAGCTGCGACCGGACGGCTGGGCGTAGCGCTGGATGCGCTTTGACCCTATAGGCGCGCATGCGCTATAGTGCAGATGAGCCTACGAGAGAATATGCCCTTTCGCGGGCAGGCCAGCGCCTGCCGTGGATGGAATAAAGGAGCCAGCGCCATGTCGGAAGAGACGGATAAGGCAAACATAGTCGGCGAGACGGCGATTGACGTCGCCGAGGTCTTCGCCGCGATGCGTGAGGTCTATGACCCTGAGATTCCGGTCAATATCGTCGACCTTGGCCTGCTGTATGATGTAACCATTACCGGCGGCGTGGTGGACGTGACGATGACGCTGACCGCGATTGGCTGCCCCGTCGCGGGCGAGGTGATGGCCGACGTGGAGAATCGCGTCATGTCCGTGCCCAACGTGGAGAAGTGCAACGTCACACTGACCTTCGACCCACCCTGGACCACCGACCGCATGACCGAAGACGCGAAGTGGGAGCTGGGCATCTCATAGCGCCCGGCGGGTTGCGCCACTCGACTGCCGACCCTTGTGATATCTCAGGTTAGCGTACTCAATCAAACGCCGGGACGACCTCTTCACTGAAGCGCCGCAACTCCTCCATGCTGCCACCGACGATCAGTTGCGCCACACCCAGATCGCGGTACGGCTTGATCTGCTCGATAGCCGCCTGTGGCGTTGGCCCAAGGTGATTGGATGGGCCAATGCCGGGATACTGCTGCATTTCTTCGGAGCCGACGAAGTCCGCCGGGTCTGCGGGAAAATCAAGTTGCGCCTCTGCGTAGATCTTGATCTCGTCAGGAGAGCGCCCGTACTCGATGCAAGAGCGCCGCAGCGCGTTAACCATGTCGGCATAGTTGTCGCACATGTCCCATTCCCAGATGTCGGCCAGCCGCGCGGCGACCTGCATTGCCTTCTTGCCATTGGTTCCGACAAGGATAGGAATTGGTGGATCGGGGAGTGGCGCCGAGTCCGCCGCCTCGACGTGGTAATACTCGCCATGGTATGTGGCGGGATTAGTGGTCCACATCGTGCGCAGAACCTCGATGGCTTCCGCAAGTTGGGCGACGCGGACGCCCGGACGTGGAAACTCGTAGTTGTACGCCTTGTAGTCGCCTTCTTCCCAGCCAGCGCCCAGCCCCATCGTCAAGCGACCCTGTGAGAGCCGCTGAAGCGTGGCTCCCATCTTCGCCAGCAGACCCGGATTGCGATAACTTTG
>DATAOM010000352.1:0-8488 GCA_036265775.1 Ktedonobacterales bacterium
GCGCCATCGGGATCGCGTCCCAGCGCCTCTTGCAGCGTCTCAGCCATCAGGCGCACGGCGGCCAGTGGCGTACGCAGTTCATGCGAGACATGGGCGACGAAATCCTTGCGCACGGTTTCGAGGCGCCCCATCTCGGTCAAGTCGTCTATGGTGAGGAAGAGGTAGACCGCGTCGCGCGCCTCGGGATGGGCTAGCGGCCCCGCCATGATCGGCGCCGAGAGCCGCATCGGCGTCACGGCAATACGCCACGTCTGTCCGCTGCCCGTGCGCTGCACGATCTGCTCCTGCGGCTTGTTTAGGCGCGCCGCGTCGATGAGCATCTGCGTGGATTCATAGTCGTGCATGACGCGCGCGGCGAGCTGGCCCAATACACGCTCGGCGCTCATGTCGAGCAGTGTGAGGGCGGCGGGATTGGCGTAGAGAATCTGGCGGCGACTGGAGGTGACCAGTACCGGGCGTGGAAAGGCGTCGAGCGCGACGCCGAATACCTCGCTGAGCCGCTCGGCCTCGCGTGTGGCCGCGTCACGTTCGCGCCGCATGACACTCAGCGCGATCTCCGCCTCGACGCGCCGCGCAGTCTCCCGGCGCCACTGCACCCACAGGAATACCGCGAGCAGACTGACGAGAAAGAGTCCGATGAGCATCAGCGCCCCGGCGCTGGCGTTCATGAGCCATAGACCTTCCCTGGCGGCGAGTATCGTCCTCGTACCCCTGAGTATAACCCACCGATCATGCGCTTCTCCAGAGCCGCCCATCTCTTAACATGCCTTTAACAGACCATTAAATCACCATTAATACGCGTGCGATACCGTTCGTGGTGGTGGGCTTGCGCAAAGGAACCTTGCCGTGTGGATGTGGGGTGGACCCGACGAGAAGCGCCCGCCAATGTGATGGTATTCCTCGACATGGGGAAAGTGAATGCACGGAGGTACACGTTGATTCGTTCTCTCGCTACGAAGCTTGGCATTGGAGCGGCGCTTGGAGCGACCTTGCTCCTCGCCGCATGTGGCACTAGCTCAACCGGTGGCTCCGGCACAACTACGAGCAGCCTGCTCGCCTGCACGGCGACAGCCGCCGACCTCACCGCTGGCTCGGGCGGCCACGGCGCGGGCGGTACGAAAGACGCGACCCTGGCTGGCAAGAAGATCTCTGCATCTGGTTCTTCCGCGCTGCAGCCGCTCCTCAAAGACGTAGCTGCGGAGTTCGACACCGTGCAGGGCACGCAATCAGCGATCGCGGCTGGCGGCAGCGGCACTGGCCTGACGCAGGTCTCCCAGGGCGCTGTTGACCTCGGTATGTCTGACATCTTCGCGCAGGAAAAGTCAGGCATCACCGCTTCGGCCCTTGCCGACCACCAGGTTGCGGCGGTCGCCTTCGCGATGATCGTCAACAACGACCTGCAGGGCAAGGTCGGCAACCTGACCACCGACCAGTTGACCAAGATCTTCACCGGTGAGGCGAGCAACTGGAGCGAGTTTGGCGGCCCAACCGAGCCGATCACGGCGGTCATCCGCCCGACTGGCTCCGGCACGCGCGCGACCTTCAAGAAGTACGTGTTGAATGGCGCGGATGACACGGCTGGCACAGCCGTCTCCCAGGATAACACTGGCGCGGTCGTCGCGGCGGTGAAGGCGACCCCAGGCGCGATTGGCTATGTCGCCAGCGGCTTCGTCACCGGCGCCAACGCCAGCGACGCGACGCCGCTCTGCATCGACGGCGCCAAGGCCACTGAGGCCGACATCAACTCTGGCAAGTACAAGTTCTGGGGCATCGAGCATGTCTACACGAAGGGTCCGGCCACTGGAGCCGCCAAGGCCCTCATCCAGTACACGCTGAGCGACGACGTTCAGAAGAACGACGTGCCACGCCTGAACTTCTACAAGCTCAGTGGCATCGACCAGGCTGCGATCGCCGCCCATACGCCGTCTGGCGCGCCGGCCCCCGAGACTCTGAGCTAACCTTCACAGCTAGCGCAGTAATGCGGTAGACTGAACATATGAGCCGGGGAGATGGTCGCGCACACGCCACTTCTCCGGCTCATGCCAAACCCGTCCATTGAAGATACGTATCTGATATGGTACGAGCGCCCCGATGCGAACCAGGGAGCAATGGATGAGCGCGACAGTACAGAGTGAGCAGGCGAAGCCGGCCCGGAAACGACGGGTGCAAGGCGATACCTGGGTCAGCAAGACGTTCTTTACGGCGATGGCGGGCATCGTCGTTCTCGTCATTGTGGCGATTATTCTCTTTGTCGCCTCGCGCGCCTTCCAGTCCTTCACCGTCTATCATCTCAATCCACTGGACTTCTTTTTGGGGACAAAGTACAACCCCTATGAGTGCGATATACCCGACGCTCCCTGTCACGTCGGCATTTTCATTCTCATCGTGGGCAGTTTTCTTTCTACGCTCCTGGCCGTGATCCTCTCAACCCCGATAGCTCTGGCGGTGGCGATCTTCGTCTCTGAGATCGCGCCTGCGCGGGGGCGGCAGTTCATGCAGCCCATCCTGGAACTGCTGACAGGCATTCCTTCCATCATCTATGGCATCCTCGCGGTGTTGTTGGTTGTGCCACTGGTCCGCGAAGCATACAACTTCGTCGCTGGCGGATTTTTCTCCAATGGCTTTGGTCTCGTCGCCGCAGCCATCGTCCTTGCGATCATGATCTTGCCGACGATCACCACCCTGTCGATTGACGCGCTGCGCTCGCTTCCGAATGGACTGCGCGAGGCGAGTCTGGCGCTGGGAGCGACGCGCTGGGAGACGATTCGCAAGACGCTGCTCCCGGCAGGCATGACCGGCATCACCACCGGCGTCATCCTCGGTATGGGACGCGCGATTGGTGAGACACTCGCGGTCGCTTTCGTGATCGGCGGCGCGGCGGGCAAGTTCCCCTTTGGATTCACCGATCAGTGGCCCTTCATCAAGTTCTTCCCCACCAGTTCGATCACCGTGCAGATCCTCTTCGATTTCAAAGAGGCTGCGAATCCCTCAACGACCTACTCTGTCGTCTGGACGCTGGCGTTCGTGTTGCTGGTCATCTCGTTCCTCTTTGTCGTCTTGAGTCGCTGGGTCGCCTCGCGCAGCGTCTATAACACCATGCGATCTCCTCGCGCGCGACCACGGCTCTGGCCCCGCCTGAGGGAACTGGCTGGGACCGTGAAGGGAGGCCAATCGTGAGCGCCATCGCTGGAGAAGGTCGGGCCACGCAAGCGCCCGCCAGACGAGACGCCCGCCAGGCGCGGCGCGCGCGCGCACGCATCGCCGATCGCGTGATGACCGGCGTCTTCTGGGGCGCTTCCATCGGGGTCGGACTGCTCCTGCTTTACATCATCATCTACATGCTCGGCAAGGGGCTGAGCGTGATTAGCTGGGACTTCGTGACGAAGTATGACGCCTCCGGCAACTATGTTGGAGCCCAGGTCTTCAACTCCTTCTACATGGTGGTGCTCGCGCTGCTGATCTGCATTCCGATCGCCTTCAGCGCGGCGATCTACCTGGTCGAGTACGCCAGGCAGGGCATCTTCACGACAATCCTTCGCTTCGCCGCCGACACCCTGGCCGGCATCCCCTCGATCATTCTCGGCCTGTTTGGCTTCCTGGTCTTCGTCACCGTCCTCGGAACCGGTCGGTTCATGGGGTACTCGCGCCTCGCTGGCGCGCTCACGCTGGTCATGTTGAACCTGCCGCTGCTCCTACGGGTCTCGGAGGACGCCCTGCGCGCCGTGCCGAACGAACTGCGCGAGGCGAGCATGTCGCTGGGAGCGAACAAGTTCAAGACGATCTGGCGCGTGATGCTGCCGACGGCGCTCCCCGCGCTGACCACCGGCGTCATCCTGACGGCGGGCAAGATGATCGGCGAGACGGCGGCGCTGATCTTCACCGCGGGCAGCAGCGCCCCGGTGAACGGGTGGTTCTCGCTCGATCCGCTCTACCCCGGCCAGACGCTGACGATCTTGCTCTTCAACCTCCAGGCGGAAGGCGGCGGACCCAACGCGGTACAGATTCAGAATGGGGTGGCGACGCTGCTGATCCTGTTCCTGCTCGTATTCAACCTGGGCCTGCGCTATCTGGCCGGCGCGTTGAGCAAACGGCTGAGTGGCGTGAAATAGGCCCTGTACATACACAAAGAGAGAAGCGCAAACGATGGCTGAAGGGTTGACAACCGACGAGCGCGCGAAAGAATTGTTCGGCACGGGGCAGACCGACGCGGCGAACATCAGCGCCGTCAACGCGCCGGTCAAGATGAAGGTCAGCGACCTCAACGTCTACTATGGCGAGGCCCACGCGATCAAGAACGTCAGCATTGACATCGCCGAGCGCGAGGTCACGGCGCTGATGGGTCCGTCCGGCTGCGGCAAGTCCACCTTCCTGCGCGCGCTCAACCGCATGCACGACCTGACGCCGGGCGCGCGTGTCACCGGTAATGTCACCCTGGATGGTGAGAACATCCTTGGGGCGGGCGTCGATGTCGTTGATCTACGCCAGCGTGTCGGCATGGTCTTTCAGCGTGCGAATCCGTTCCCCAAATCCATCTTCGAGAACGTCGCCTACGGCCTCAAGATTCAGGGTGGCTATAGCGCCGGAGAGTTGCGCGCCATCGTGCAGCGCAGCCTGGAGCGGGCGGCGCTGTGGGACGAGGTCAAGGATCGCCTGAATCAGAGCGCGCTCAGCCTCTCCGGAGGCCAGCAGCAGCGCCTCTGTATCGCCCGCGCGCTCGCCGTCGAGCCGGAGGTCATCCTGATGGACGAGCCAGCCTCCGCGCTCGACCCCATCGCCACGCTCAAGATCGAGGAGCTGATCGAGCAGCTCAAGCAGAACTACACCATCGCCATCGTCACCCACAACCTGCAACAGGCGGCGCGTGTCTCGAAGTACACAGGCTTCTTCCTGACTGGCAACCTGATCGAGTTTGGCGAGACGACGGAGATCTTCTCGCGTCCGCGCGACAAGCGCACCGAGGACTTCATTACCGGGCGTTTCGGCTAGTTCGGATGTCCGGTCGCCTGTCCTGCGCATGACATAATGATTCATTCTCTCGACTCCGGCGGGTCGGTGGTTCTAGTCGCGTTGCGATTGGATTTTTAGAAGGACATGACTCATGGCGCGCCAGACATTTCATCAGGAACTGCGTGAGATCGAGGAGTCGGTCATCCAGATGGCGGCGCTCGTCGAGCGCGAGGTCGCGCGCGCGATTCAGGCGCTCAGCCAGCGCGATACCGTCCTCGCCACCGAGATCGTGAGCAGCGACGACGAGGTCAACGAGTTTCAGCGCAGCATCCGCAGCCGCTGCATCGCCGTAATGGCGCTCCAGGCGCCCGTCGCGCGCGACCTACGCGAGCTGATTACCGTTCAACTCGTCATCAACGAACTGGAGCGCATGGGCGACCACGCGGTAGGCATCGCCAAACAGACGATGCGCATCCGCGAGTACGAGCCGATTCCTACCATGGAGAAGCTCATCCACATCAGCAATCTGGTCGTCGAGCAGATACGTCTGGGCATTCAGTCGTTCGTCGATATCAACGTCCAGCAGGCGCGCGAGGTCTGCGAGCGCGACGACGAGATTGACGCGCAGTATCGCGCCGCGTTCACCGAGCTGATCGAGATCATGTCGAAGGATTCGTCGCGCGTGCAGCCAGCGACGAGCTTACTCTTCGCCGCGCATGATCTGGAGCGCATCGGCGACCGCGTGACGAACATCTGCGAAGATGTCATCTACATGGTGACCGGTGAGATCGAAGAACTGAACTGAGGTCGAGCAGTGAGTTCCAGTACGCAGGACGAGCAGCGTACGATTCTAGTCGTGGAGGACGACGCGCCCCTGCGCGACACGCTGGCCTACAATCTGCGCGCGGAAGGGTATCAGGTGCTCACCGCGAGCGACGGCGTCACCGCGCTGGAGCTAGCCCGCCAGAAGCCGGTCTCGCTGGTGCTGCTTGACCTGATGCTGCCACGACTCGATGGGTTGGAAGTCTGTCGCCAGTTGCGCAGCAAGCCGGAGACGGCGGACATCGCCATCCTGATGCTGACGGCGCGCACCGAAGAGACCGACCTGGTCGTCGGGCTGGAGCTTGGCGCCGACGATTACGTCACCAAACCCTATGCCTGGAACGAGCTACGCGCGCGCATCCGTGCGCTGCTGCGGCGCGGCGTCCACAAGGGCCTATCTGACACGACCGACGGCGTGCGCCAGTTGAGCGCGGGCGATCTGATGGTGGACCTGGACCGCCGCGAGGTACGGCGGCGCGGCGAGGAGATTACACTGCCGGCGCGCCTCTTCGATCTGCTGGTCTACTTCATGCGCAATCGCGGCAACGTCCTGACGCGCGACCAGTTGCTGGAGAAGGTCTGGGGCTACGACTACGAGGGCGATACGCGCACGATTGACGTGCACATCCGCTGGCTACGCGAGCGCATCGAGGACGACCCCGCCAACCCGCAATTGATCCAGACGGTGCGTGGCGTTGGCTACCGCTTCAAGGGATAGGCGCCTCTGCTGAGCAGTCTATGCGCTCTTACTCCCACGACGCCATGCGCGCACACCAGCGATAAACAATAGAATGACTGCGCCAACGATTGATAAGATTCCCGAGATATAGCTGAATACGAGCCATGATATGTTACGCCAGTCAATAACAACCAGAAAAATCGCCAATGCACACGGGACTGCGAGAAGCGCAGTAGCCACGAGGAGCGGAATGCCATGACCAAGCATCTCACTCAGACCACGAGGGGCTGGGCCTTTTCTCAACAACACTATTGTGTAGAACCCATCATGTGGCATGAAGGGATTAGCGGAAGATAACTCCAAAAACCAGACTAGCGCCATCAGAGAGAGCGAGCCGCAGCAAAACGCTATCCCTCCGATCGCATTCTTATATTCGCTTGGCAACCGATTATCTGTAGCATTGATTGCGATGGCGATGATAAACACTTCAAACAGGAGCAACGCAGCCAGATAAAAACTGCGCTCTAACCAACCCTTAGGAACAGAGAACTGATCGCTAGCCGTTCCTGCTAACGCCAGACTCAATGGTATCGCTGCAAAGAGCAGAAGAAGTAACGTTCCATGCAGACCTGGCAAATGTGCCAGGATGCCTGGATCGAAGAGGAAAATGAGAAGCACAGTCCATAACATAAAGGTGAGTATGAGCCCGCCAAGCAGAAGAAGCGCTATACGTCTTCTGGCCCAGGGAACGGGTGTAGATAGTTCCGAGGGCGTGTCACCTTGTGGAACTGTATCTTCATTCATTTAGCATTCACTCACTCATAACAGAAAGTGGGAACCCCTTCCTCGATGTGGGAAGGGGTTCTGCTTCAGACATTAACCCCGGTAGTTCACGAACTGGAGCGGCACAGGGAAATCCTTGCCCTTGAGGTACGCGATCACCGCTTGCAGGTCGTCGCGGCTCTTCGCGCTCACGCGCACTGCGTCTCCTTGAATCTGTGGGCGCGCCTTGGGGAAGTTGTCGCGGATCTGTTTCGAGATGTCGCGCGCGAGGTCGGCTGAGATGCCCTGTTGCAGCTCGAAGACCTGACGCACACGGTTCCCGCCCGCCTGCTCGATGTTCCCCGGCTTGAGAATTTTGAGCGAGAGATTGCGGCGTACCAGCTTCGACTCCAGCACATCGCGCACGCTCTTGAGCGTGAACTCGCTGTCGGTCAGAATGGTGATGCTCTTCGCCTCGTGCTTGATCTCGGTGCGCGTGTCTTTGAGGTCGTAGCGCGTTCCGACCTCGCGTCGCGTCTGGTCCAGCGCGTTGACTAGCTCCTGCTCGTCGTATTGCGAGACGATGTCGAAGGTGTTCTCGGCGGCCATATCGTTATCTGCTCCTTTTCTGTCTCAAACGCGCGCCACGTATCCGCCAAACGCCCCAGTCCATCCCACCTTGCGCGCCAAACGCATTCTATCATTCGTCTTGATTATCGCCGCGCACACGCGTGTTCGCTGCGCGAGACATCCGGCGTGCTGGCTTGCGTGGCCGGAAACGCCTATGTTATACTAACTTGGCGTCCTTGCGCGGGCGTCGTCGTGGAATGAAGCAGGCCAATCGCATGCCGCTCATGCAATGAGCGTGGAAGTCGGGCCGCCGTAACAGAAATTGCCAGGAATCATGAAGACATACAAGCTCAAGACGCATAAAGCCACCGCCAAGCGCGTGCGCACGACCGGCAGCGGCAAGTTCATGCACCTCAAGTCCGCGCGCACGAAGTACCGGCGCAAGAAGGACCCAGCCCGCAACCGCTCGCTCAGCCAGTTGAACGTGCTGGCCGAGGGCGATACGAAGAAGATGAAGACGCTGCTGCCCTACAGCTAGGCAGGCGAGACGGCTTCCTTTGGCGCTAAATGGCGCAGGACGAGGCCGTGACGGAGGACGACGATGCCACGAGTGAAACGCGGAATGACCTCCCGCGCGAAGCATAAGAAGGTCCTGGATCGCGCCGAAGGACATTACGGCGCACGCCACAAGCTCATCAAGACCGCGCG
>DATAOM010000353.1:0-3000 GCA_036265775.1 Ktedonobacterales bacterium
TGTGGCGTCTGCAACCGTGCGCACACTGTAGCAGCCGGGAGGCGATGCGCCAAGGAACTGTATCGGCTAGCCCAAACGGCGACTAGGAGAAATCCAGGCATGCAGGCGCATCAAGGCAACGACTCCACTATCACTTTCGCATGATGCGCGCGCCAAACGGGCTACACAACCTGTCGAAGGCCTAGGCGAGCAACTCGGGAAGCCGCGCCACGTCTACGTTGCCGCCACTGATGACGACGACCACCTTCTTGCCAGCCACGGGGACCTTGCCTGCCAGCAGCGCCGCGAGCGCCGCCGCTCCCGCAGGCTCGGCAAGCGCTTTGGCGCGTTCGAGCAGCATGCGCATCCCGGCGCGGATCTCGTCGTCGGTGACGAGGACGATCTCATCCACATACTGCTGGATCGCCGCCAGGTTGAGCTTGCCGGTAAACGGCGCGGCGAGTCCGTCGGCAATCGTGCTTCCAGCCACATTGACGGGTTCGCCTGCGGCCAGCGCCGCAGTGACGGTCTGCGCGCCCTCCGGCTCGACGCCAATCACGCGCGTATGCGGGCTGCGCAGCTTCGTTGTGAGCGCGACGCCAGAGATCAGGCCACCGCCGCCAATTGGGACGATGACTACGTCTGGATCGGGTAGATCTTCCAGGATCTCCGCTCCTACTGTCCCAGTTCCGGCGATGACCATCGGATCGTCATAGGGCGGCACGAAGGTGAAGCCCTGTTCGCGCTCCAGGTCAAACGCGTGCTCGAACGCCTGCAGATGATCGTCACCAAAGAGATCGACGGTCGCGCCATATGCGCGCGTCGCGGCGACCTTGTTCACGGCGGCTCCCTTGCGCATGACGACGGTGGCCTGCAAGCCTTCGGCGGCGGCGGCCCAGCTTACCGCGGCGGCGTGGTTCCCCGCCGAGACGGTCACCAGGCCACGTTCGCGCTGTTCTGGCGAGAGTGTGGCGATGCGATTGAGCGCGCCGCGCGCCTTGAATGATCCGGTCTTCTGCCGCTGCTCCTCTTTGATGTAGAGGCTGATCGGCGGATCGGCGAGGCTGCTCAGGCTGTGCAGCGTACTCAGTGGCGTGCGGTGAACGCGTCCAGCGATTCTGCTCTGAGCCGCCGCGACATCTTCAAGAGTGGGCAATGTGTCTGATGCTGCCGACATGTCCGCACGCTCCTCGCTCTCGCCTGCGTCTCCGCTTCCGATTTTCCTGTATGCGCAGGCGTATGTACCATATGGTCACGTGGGCGAACTGGTCAAGAGCGATGCGCTAGCTCATTGAGCGGTCCTGCGCGCGTTGACACTCCGGCGCGAGGTAGCTAGACTAACCCCGTCGCCAGCCAAGTGGACCACGAGACAGCCATAGGCTCCAGAGGGAGTGCGTATGAGACAGGGCAAAGCCGAGCGCGTTTCGCGCCACCGGCGCACGCTGGCGTCTTGCGCGTTGGCGATCCTCTGGCTGGCGGTTCTGTGTGTCGGAGCGCTGGCAATGGGCAATGCACACACAGCGCAAGCTCATGGCGCAATCAACGCCATACCGAGGGACCCTCCGCCCACGAACACTCCCAACGGGCCGCCGCCGACACGCACGCCAAGAGAAACGGCGACGCCGACAGAGACTGCTGAAGCTACGAAGACGGTCGCCCCCACACGCGAGCCGACACAATCTAACTTCACGCCCGGCCCACAGCCAACGCGCGTCAACTTCTCACAACCAACCGTCGGCGCCTCCGCGCGCTTTGACAGTCCCGGCATCACTGGCGCGCCGGGAGGTCCGAACGGCCTGGTCATCGCGACGATTACCGGCTGTATTACCGGACTCATTGCCTTGATTACGACGGTGATCGCCTTCACTGTGCTCCGTCGCGGTGGCTATGCGCCCTTCTTGCGTTTACTGCTGCTCGGCAACCGCCTGGGAGCGCGCGGCCAGTCACGCGCGCGGGCAGCGCAAGGACGCGGGAACTCGCGTCGCGCGCTTGGCGGCGCTCACGATGAGGTCAACCGTAATTATGGGCGTGGCGGAAGTGGGCGGTATCGCGACGACACATGGTGAGATAGCCACAGGATGTGATTCTATAGCCGCCAGGGCGATGTGTCAGGATGGTGGTGAGGGCGATCATGGGGCGGCGTATCGAGTTTGGAGCGGGCGTCGCCACTATCGTCCTGGCGCTGCTGGCGGCGTTGCTCCTCCTGTTCGCGCCTCTCATTCCCTACTGTCCAGTAGCGGCGCATATGTGCGCAGCGAGCGAGACGCGGTACCGATCACTTCTGCAAAGTGGCCTTGGCGCCGGAGACTGGGCGCTCGCTCTGCTGCCCGCCGTCGTCGCGGTAGGCGGTGGGATTGGGGCGATTCTCGACACGAGAACGAGTGGGCGAATCGGGCTACTCACACTCGGAGCCGCGCTTTTTCTGGGGCTGATCTTCTGTGTGCTGGGGGCGACCGGGCTTGGCATTGTCTATCTGCCCGCGATTCTGGGGCTTGGCCTGGCAAGTTACGGCGCCTACCTCCGCCGTCGCCCGTCAGGCGCCCCACCCGAGGGTGACGCATCCGAGGGTGACGCATCCGAGGGTGGCGCATAGGTCTTCGCATGGATCTTGACGAGCGCTCGATCCTGTGGTAGAGTTTCCCTCAATGAAAGGAGGTGGTGTGTAATGAGTGAACGTACAAGCCGGATCACAATGCGCCACCGCCAAGAGATTGGCGGAGGCCTGGGATTCTAGCCATATGTCTGAATCACAGCTACGCATTGTGATTCGGTTGTCCAATAAGGACATGGATGGCAGACTGCCTTCCTGATTCCCTTGGGACGAAGAGCGGACCTCTGGTAACGGAGGTCCGCTTTGTTGTGTCCCGTCTGTGGGCAATCGCAATCGCGCTCAGTGCCGTGGCTTGGGTCTTGCTAGCGCCACCTTCTACAGCAAGAAACTGCGCTATCCCACCACTGTTGCGGGCACGCCTGCTCTTATCACATGTGTGTCTTCACAACTAGGATTAGGCGAACGGCGTT
>DATAOM010000354.1:0-28459 GCA_036265775.1 Ktedonobacterales bacterium
CTCACGCTCGCGGTTCGTCAGCAGGGCATACCTGTCTATCGGCTGGTCCGCCGCCTGCGCGCGTCGCAGATACTCGTCAATGCCGTGCTCGCTTAGCGGCGCGCTGAGGTAGCGCCGTCCCGCCGCCGCCGCATGAACTGCGGCGATCAGATCGGTGGTAGTTGACGCCTTGAGCACATAGGCCAACGCCCCATGACGCAGCGCATCCAGCACATACGCTTCGTCGGCGTACATCGAGAGCATGACCACTCGCGTCTCCGGCGCCTCGACATGCGCCCGGCGCGCGACCTCTATCCCGTTGAGGTTCGGCAACTGGACATCAATGACCGCGACCTGAGGCTTGAGCCGTGTGATCAAGTCTAGCGCCGCCAGCCCATCTTCCGCCTCGCCCACCACCTCGCAATCGTCCTCACGATCAAGCAACTCGTAGAGGCCGCGCCGGACGAAAGGATGATCATCGGCGATCACCGTGCTAATGGGGACCATGCGTTGCCCTCACCTTCGTCGCGCGCCGTAGTGGCGTACGGTATTTCCGCGGTGATCACCGTCCCATGTCCGGGCGCAGTCTCGATCTCGAGGGCGCCGCCCACCAAGCTTACCCGTTCACGCATCCCGCCCAAGCCCCCGTCCGCAGCGGTGTGCGGGCCGAATCCCTGCCCCTCGTCACGGATCATAATGGTCAACAGGTCAGCCTCGGCCAAGAGATGGACACTCGCACTTTGCGTCTGGGCATGACGCGCGATGTTCGTCAGCGCCTCCTGCACGATGCGGTAGGCGGTGATCTCAATGGCCGGGAAGAATCGCCGTTCGAGTCCTTGTAGCCTCAAATCCACGCCAATTCCCGTGCGCGCCTGGTAGCGCTCGACATACCACAGCAACGCCGGCGCCAGGCCCAGGGTATCGAGAATAGCGGGACGCAGATCCATCGAGAGCTCGCTCACTCGCGTCATCAGATCCCGCAGCGTGGCTTCCGCGTCGGTGAGGGCGGAGGCCACCTCCCCTTCCGCATCCTGCCTGATTTTCGCAAGCTCCAATTGCAGCACGGTCAGGGCCTGGCCGATCTCATCGTGCAGCTCACGCGCGAGATGACGCCGTTCTGCTTCGTGCGCCTGCAACAAGCGCTGCGAGAGCGTATGCAACTGGCTCGTCGCGGCCATGACCTGCGCGGCTAGCTCCTCACGCGCAGTGCGCTGCTCATGCACATCGACGGCGATGCCGATCCACCGATGTGTCCCTGCCATACAGATCGCACGCGCGAGATGCCAGCGATAAGCGCCATCGTGGCGGCGCAAGCGGTATTCAATCTCACACAGCTCACCGGCGCCGTTGGCATGCGCCAGGCGACGCAGGGCCTCGGACCGATCATCGGGATGGACTGCCTCGGACCATTGCGTTCCCAGGCTGGTTTCTGGCGTGCGCCGCGTGTAGGCGTACCAGCATTCATTGAAGTAGCCTACCTGCTCCTCATCGCTCATCCAGACAATCTGCGGCGCGGCCTCGGCGAGCGTACGGAAGCGCTCCTCGCTCTCGCGCAACGCATTTTCGGTCTGTTTACGCCCCGTGATGTCGATGATGAACTCAACGCACTCGCTTTCGGAACCTTGGCCGGAGAGCCGCGTCGGCGCGAAGAGACCCCACCAGCGCGAGCCGTCCCTGCGGATCCACTGCTTCTCGTAAGGTGTGGTCTTCCCGCGCTCAGCCACCTCGCGGGCGGCGCGCTCGGTAACCTCCGAAAACTCTGGCGGCGTCAGGATGCTCCAATCCGTTATCGCCAAGAGCTCGTCCTCGTCATAGCCGCTCATCCGCAGCAAGGCCGCGTTGGCTCCAGTGATACGTCCGTCAAGCCGGAAAAAGAGGACGCCTACGGTCTCGGCCGAGAGCGCTTTCTGCAAGCGCTCTTCGCTCTCACGTAGCCGCGTTTCCGCCCGCTTGCGCTTGGTGATGTCATTGAAGACGGCCGCGGCCAGCCGGCCATCTGCGCCGGCACGCGCGAAGTACACCTCATACCAACGATCGACATCCCGCACGTAGTTTTCCATGCGCACCGATTCGCCGGTCTGCGCGACACGCGCATAGATCTCGCTCCAGTAGGGCTCGAACGTGGGTAGCAACTCACCGACCATCTTTCCGACCACATTCGAGAGACCTGTCTGGCGCTCGAAGGCGGGGTTGACCTCACGGAAGACGAAATCGGCGAGGCGGCCATGCTCGTCGTAGAGGGCCTCGATAAGGCAGAAACCCTCATCAATCGACTCAAACAACGAGCGGTATTGTTCTGCTGACGCGCGTGGTTTGTCAGACATAGGCGATGAAGGCGCTGGCGCTCCACGGGTCTTTCTCGCCTTAGGAGTCTTCCTGCTCTTCCCGGTTGACCGCGTCGTCTCGTTCGTCATCGGCCCCCTTGTGATGATGTAGTGCGATGCATGGCGTTGTCCTCGATGGGACAGGATCGGCTTGACAGCTCCTTCGAGGAGAAAGCCCTGAGTCGAAGCGCGCTGACCAGATCTGCCACCGTCCTTGGCGGCAGTCCCTCTATCATGTCACAAATTGTCGAATGACAGGACATACGTGCAGCGCAGGACGCACTCTTAGACCCTGGAATGGACCGCAAACAAGCGCTAAGTGGATAGCAAGCCACGCGTGACCTAAGCGAACCAGCCGTCCGCGCCTGGCTCGCGGCCCGCTGCCATGCGTGGCTGATACTGCTGGGCAAAGAGCTGGCTGACCAGCTCGCGCCGGCTGCGCACGCCAACCTTCTCGAAGACCGCCTTGAGGTGGTCTTGCACCGTATTCGCTGTGATGTGAAACGCCTCAGCCATCTGCGCCGTGCTCTTTCCCTGCGCCACAAGTCGCACAATCTCACTCTCGCGGCGAGAGAGCGCGTATGCCTGCACGATGAGCTGGGCGATCTCGACAGGTCGCGCGACTTCCACAATGACGGCGATCTGCCCATCCGCCTGCGCGCCGGTCATTCGTGAGGCGTGCAGAACTAGCCACCGGCCAGAAGCTGTGCGCAGGCGCGCCCGCGGAGCCAGTTCAGACGGCTCCTCGCTATGGCGCTCGGCGGCGCGCAATCGAGCCACCACCGCATGGATCGCATAGGGCAGACCGTAAACGGGACAGCGATCTTCCTCCGCCACGTCCGCCAGCAGGCGCTCGGCCACAGGAGTGATCGCCGCTATCGAATGATCTTCCCCCAGCAGGAGCAATCCCGGCGCATCAGCGGTCTCCTCGGCTGTCGCCGCGCCGAGCAGCAAGCTGCTACGCAGCCCTTCGGCAAGCGATGGAATGACGCGCCGCAGGAAGGCCGCCTCAGAAGCGTCAAATGGCGGGCTTGATCGCTCACGATGCAGGCAGAGGACGCCCCAGCAGACATCGCGGGTGATGAGCGCCGCTCGCAACTCATCGCCCAGTCCGAGCGGCGCCAGAATCTCCCGGTAGCGCTGGCTCTGCTCCAATTGCTGATTCGTCATCTGAACCAGACCGCCGATGGGCTGTCCGCTATGTACCAGCGCAGCGAACTTGTTCACATCATCCTGGAGAAACTCGTTCTCGATAAATTGAGGTGTCGCCTTCTGCAGAATGTCATCAGACATCGCGCTGGTAAAGAGCAGCGTCGCCGGATCAACCGTCGCGAAAAAGGACGCCTCGATGGGAATTACCTTTCGCAGTTGTTTGAGCGTTTCGCTTTGCAGAGCGCGGAAGTCTAATCCCGCCTGACTCAGGCGGATGATCTCTCGCCTGGCGCGCTCCGCCGTGAGCTGCTTTTGCGCCATATGCGTCGTCATGCGCTTCCCTGTGTTCTGCTTCGCTAACTTCTGGCCATCCTTATCATATCGCGTTCCCCGATCCGCTGAACCTCCCAGAAACCTGGGATTCTCAGCGGGAGTCCCTGCGGCTACGCTTGGAGCGGCGCCACAAGGTTCGATACGGTTCGATTCGTGAGGGTGATGAGGAAAGAGCAAGGAGAAACGCAGATGTCGGTCGAAGAGAACAAGGCGCTGGTGCGCCGCTTTGTCGAGGAGTTCTGGAGTTCAGGCAATCTGGCTGCGGCGGATGAATTGATCGCGCAAGACGCCACCATCACGCTCCCAGGCATCGGGCAGGTGGATCACGCAACACTGAAAGGGTTCGCGCGTACCCTGCGCGACGCGTTTCCCGATTGGCATTCCACCCTCGAAGAGATGGTGGGCGAGGCGGACACCGTCGCCGAGCGCTGGACAGGCACAGGCACGCATCAGGGAGAGTTTCAGGGCATCGCGCCCACCGGCAGGCGCGTGAAGGTTCCGGGAGTCGTGTTCTATCGCATCTCATCAGGCAAGATCACAGAGTTCCACGGCCTCTTCGACGGGGTAGCCATGATGCAGCAACTTGGCGCCCATTAACTGAAAGGCACACAAGTCCGGCAGGGTAGAGACACCAGGAAGATTATGAACGACCTGGTGTCCTTCCTGGCCATGTTCGACCTGCTCAACTTCATGTGACAAGACCCTCAGCTTGCTGTTGCATCAGCCGAGGAAGAAATCCCGCAACGCGGGGACCAGCGTCTCATTTGACGGGCCATGGTCCTGACCCTCCAAGGTCACGCGCTGCGCGTTGGGTAGCACGCTGGCGAGCGCATCCGCCGAATGGCGCATAAAGGCATGCGGTTCTGCCTGGCCCATGAACACCGTGCCATCCATCACCAGCGTCGGAACGGCGACGGACGCCCACTTCTTGAGTGGCTCTGGGCTGCCCTGCTCCGTATCTTCCATGATCATCGCGTCGTACACGAGCGATTGCGCGACTGATTCCATGTGCGGCCACGCAGGCGATTGCCGCATCTGCGCCACCATCTCGGCGGGCGTTCCCACAAACGTCATAAAGCGCTCGGCCGCCTCGCCCCGACGCCCCGACGCGACCAGCTCATCTAGCTGCGCCGGGAAACCGTCAGGCATCGGCGCGTGTGTCTCGTCAATGACGAATGGCGGCTCATACAGCGCGAGTTTCGTGATCTTGCCGGGGAGCAGGCGTGTCGCCTCAAGCGCCAGCGCGGCGCCGGAGGAATGCCCGAAGACGAACGCTGATCCACCCGCTTCATCGATCAAAGCTTCCAGGTCTTCTACCTCGCGCTCCACCGCATATGGTCTCGTGTCGCCACTATCGCCTCGAGCGCGCCGGTCGTAAGCGAACACGGTGAAATAGGGGGCAAGGGCCGCAGCCACTGACGCCTCGTCTGCCCGTGTAGCGGACGCGCCGCTCACCAGCATGAGGGCCGGCCCCTGACCCGACTGATCGAACGCAATGCGCGTGCCATCCTTGGATACAACCGTTTTCATGGTGTTTTCCCTCCTTGGATAGAGATTCCTTCCGCGCCTGTCACGAGCGGACAAATCTTCCATGACGCCCAGCCAGTCAGCCGCACCACCTTCCACATAGAGCTTGTCCACACGCGCCCGCTCCGCCTCCACTCTATCATGGCGCATGCATCCAACATACTCTCGTGAAGAGAGCTATAGCCTCGACCGCCCCGTCCTCTGACTTCGCAGAGCTACGAGCTTTCCTCAACGACGCCAGAGGGACGCGCTGAATTGCGCCCCTCTGGAGAACTTACTGGTCCTGGAGCCCATCTTACCTGAGACGCCAGACGTTCAGCGTATTCGTCATCTGGTCTGGCTGCGCGCCGGAAATGTTAGAACTGCCGGTGATAGACGCCAGCCCGCGGCTATCCGGCGCCCAGGCCAGCGCCGCGATCCAGAAGGATGTGCTGGTTTTTCCGTCGCTGGACGTTGTCTTGGTCGCTATCTTGCCGAACGTCGCCGCCACCTTCTGCGCCGCGACATCCCAGATCTGGATCGCGCTGCTGCTTTCGGCCAGGTACTTCCCATCCGGCGACCAGGCCAGCGCGCCGATCATGCCTTCAAATGTATCGCTATCCGTAAACGAGGCCGTCCGCTGCCCCGTCGCCGTCGAATAGATGCGCACCTCTGAAGGTTTGTGGTCGAGGAAAGGGAATTCGACGCCGATGGCGAACGAGGCGCCGTCTGGCGACCATGCCCAGACGTTCACTGAGGAACTGTCAGTCTTGAGGCTGTCAGTACTGGCGCTGATAGGCTGTCCTGTAGCGAGATCCCACATCTGGATGCGTTCGTCAGATTGCAGCACAGCCAGATAGGCTCCATTCGGCGAGAGCCACCCGAAGCTCCGCGACGCTTCATGGTTCGGCATGGCGGTGCGGACAAGCGCTCCAGTACTGGCGTTCCAGACCTGGACCTTTATCAAGTTGGGTCCAGGGGATGGGTTGTCTGCGTTGCGGTATTGGACCTCGACTAGCACAATGGCGACTATCTGCGTTCCATCGGCCGTCCACACCGCCTGAACAAAGCTCTGTCCTGGCTCGGTGTGTATCGTCGCCAGTTCGCGACCAGTGGCGGCGTCCAGCACATGCCCCGTGTCCCCCGCCGTCCCACCCATCGTCAGCGCGAGCAGGCGGCGACCATCAGGCGACCATGTGGGTCGGCTGGCGAAATTCACTGGCAAGCTGATCGGGCTGACCGGATCTGCCGCGCATGTCTGTGAAGAAGCTGTCCTGAGATACGGATGCGCGAACGCAAGCTTCCCGGTCGCCGACCAGTCCAGACCAGGATGCGCCGCGAACATGAGGTCATAATTCTTGTCAAAGGAGGCGCTACACACCAGCTTCCCACTTTGTATGCTCTGTTGAGTCGGCGTCGCCTGCGTCTGTGGCGCCGTATTTCGCGCGCGCAGCCCGTTGAAGATCCAGAACGAGCCGATCAGCAACCCAGCCACCAGCAAGACCGCGACGCCCGTCGTGAGATAGGGTCGTCGTGGCAGGCGCGCTGGCTCCGTGGAGACCGGTGGAAGACTATCCGTGGCGGTATTCATCCCTTGCCATCCCTTCTCTGTCAGGTGTAATGAAGAGACATGGTCGGCAGTTTCGGAGGCAGGCGAACTTGCGCTTCTTTCGCGCCCGCGAGCGTGCAGATGCGCATAGACCCGCGCGAGCGACTGGGCGTCTTCTTCATCTGATCGGTATGTTCGTCGCAGATCGGCGAGCAGGCGCACATCTGGCGATGCCGCCTGCAGGTCGGAATCGGCAATGTGCGAGAGCTGGTCAATCTCGTCGTCAATCTGATTGCCATCAAAGGGCACCTGTGGGTTCGTCACGGGCCATCCTCATTCCTGCGCGTCGTGCTTGGCATAGATCGTGCGTAATAAGCGCAGCGTGCGCATCAGCAGCACCCGCACAGCAGATTCTTTCTTGCCGAGCGCTAGCGCGATCTCACTGCAACGAAGGCCGTCTCCGAAGCGCAGGCGCAGCACATCCTGTTGCAACGGCGTCAGCTCTCGCAGCGACGCATGGAGTTGCTGAAACTCATCCTGGCGCAGGGCGGCGCGCTCTGGCGAACCATCCTCGTCGTCAGCGAGGCTTCCCTCAACGTGTTCGAGTTCCAGCGTCGGGCGGCGCGCGTTGCGTCGGTAGTGATCTATGACCTTATTGCGCGCCACACGCCACAGCCAGGCGAGCTGGCGATCCGCTGACAGATCAGCAAGTCGCTCATACTCCAGCGCCATCACGAACACGTCCAGCAGCAGATCCTCGGCGTCAGACCGTGTCGCGGCGTGCTGGCGCAGAAAGGCAAATATGGCTGGCGCGTGCGCGCGATAGAGCGCGTCCACGAGGGAGTCTTCTTCCAACAAACCGATTGAGTCCTGCAAGTTGCGCGTAGCTCCATCCTGAGGCGCATGCGGGCGTGTACTTCGCCTTCAACTAACGCCGACCCCTCCCAAAACGTTACATGGCGCGCGCATCTTGAGCGCCGACCACCCATGAGTCTGTCACCATCGCCCATCACGACGCTGCGATCTGTGATATACCGAAACCACGTCGCAACTTGCGCAGATCGCTACAGATGAGGAGGCCGCGAGATGGAAACCCCACTGACCCCGCTGGATTTCATGCGCCGCGCCCGCAAACTCCACGGACGCCGCGAAGCCGTCGTCGACGGTGATCTGCGCCTCACCTACGAGCAGCTCTGCGACCGCTGCGACCGCTGGTCCTCGGCGTTGCAGCGCATGGGCGTGCGCATGGGCGATCGCGTCGCCTACATCGCGCCCAACACCCACGCCCAGCTCGAATCCTTCTATGCGGTTCCGCAGCTCGGCGCGGTCCTCGTCCCCATCAACTACCGCCTCACCGCCGACGACTTCGCCTACATCATCGACCACAGCGGCGCCAGCGTCGTCTGCGTTCATGCCGACTACCTCGACGCGGTGGAGAGCATCCGCGACCGCATTCCCAAAGCGCGCCAGTTCGTCGCCCTGGAGGGCGCGCGCGAGGGCTGGATCAATTATGAGAAGGAGATCGCCGCCGCCTCTCCCGACTTCATCAGGCCCAAGATCGACGAAGACAACCTGCTGACGATCAACTACACCAGCGGCACCACCTCGCGCCCCAAAGGCGTCATGATCACCCACCGCAACGCCTATATGAACGCCGTTGGCACGCTGATTCACGCGCCGATGTCCCCCGCCGACACCTATCTGTGGACGCTGCCGATGTTCCACGCCAACGGCTGGACGTTTACCTGGATCGTCACGGCGGCGGGCGCGAAGCACATCTGCCTGCGCAAGGTGGACCCCACCGAGATCTTCCGCCTGATCGCAGCCGAGAACGTCACCATGCTCTGCGCCGCCCCAACCGTCCTCATTGGCATCGCCAACGCGCCAGAAGAGCTGCGCCGCGACGTCAAACCCGGCGTGCGCGTGCTGACGGCAGGCGCGCCACCCGCCGCCGCGACCATCGAGCGTATCGAGGGCGAGCTCGGCTGGAACATCCTGCAGGTCTACGGCCTCACCGAGACGGCGCCCTTCATCTCCGTCTGCGAGCCGCTTCCAGAGCATGAGGCATTGCAGCCCTTCGAGCGCGCGACGATCAAGGCGCGCCAGGGCGTGGAATTGATTACGTCGGGTGAGTTGACCGTCGTGGACGAGGAGGGCAAAGAGGTTCCCCATGATGGTCAGACGCTCGGCGAGCTGGTGGCGCGTGGCAACGTCATCATGCAAGGCTACTACAACGACCCGCAGGCCACCGCCAACGCCATCCGCGACGGTTGGTTCCATACCGGCGACGCTGGCGTGATCCACCCCGACGGCTACATCGAGATTCGCGACCGCATCAAAGATGTCATCATCAGCGGCGGCGAGAACATCTCGTCCATCGAGGTCGAGTCGGAGTTGCTGCGCCACCCCGCCGTGCAGGAGGTCGCCGTCGTCGGCATGAAGGACGAGCAATGGGGCGAGTCGCCGCACGCCTTCGTCGTCCTCAAGCCCGGGGCGACCGCCACCGCCGAGGAGCTACGCCAGTTCGCGCGCGAACACCTGGCGCACTTCAAGGTCCCGCGCGCCTTCAACTTCGTGCAGGAGCTGCCCAAGACCGCCACCGGCAAGATTCAGAAGTACGTGCTGCGCGGCGGGCAGGCCGCCATCGCCCGTCAGTAGCGCCGTCAGTAGCGCAGGGCTATGATGCTCTCTGCAAGGGCGCGATCTACCGCGCCCATCTGGCGACTTGAGACGAATTCGCCAGCGTGTACTCGCGAGCCTCACGGGTGACCGCACGCACTGGCTCCAATCCCAGCAACTGCGCCTCGGAGCCGATGACGACGAGCTTGTGCTTGGCGCGCGAGATCGCCGAATAGAGCAGCTTGGCCCGATGCTTTTGACTACGCGCCGAACGAAGACCGTCCAATTCGCAGAGGATCACCGCAGGCCGTTCCAGCCCACGCGCGGACCGGATAGTTGAGAGCGCGATCTTGCCCTCGGCAATGTCGGGGCTTTGCGCGATGGTATACGCTCCAAAAACGCGATCTCCAGAGCCGCGATACAACCGGCTCGGCTCATATTGCTCGCTCGCGCGTGGTCGACAGGTGATGATCAGCACATCCTCCGGCTGCAGGCGCTCGACCTCGATGAGCTCATGCAGCGCTTTGCGCAGCGCGGCGTCCTCCCGCTCGTCTCCAGTCAGCAAGCGCATGTCGAGTGGATCAAAGTAGGTCGGCGGCGCGCCATTCTCCCCGCGACAGATCGTGGGCTTGTGCTCCTGTTCGGGATAGAAGTCCTGGATCAGAGAGAAGATCGCCTGCGTGTTGCGCATGTTGACCACCAGAGGATGTATCACCGCCTTGCCAGACAGATCGACCGACCACCGATCATCGCGCTCGCGCTGCGCCGGATCGTAAAACACATACATCAGCCCGGCGCGCTGGTCCTTGAGCAATTGCTGCAACGGGCGCCACAGCGGCGTATCGAAATCTTGCCCCTCATCTACCAGGATCGCGTCGTAGAGTCGATCCTTGCTCTTACGCCATTCGCGCGCCACCTCGTTGATCGCCTGTACAGCGCGGGATGTGTCAAGGCCCTCGTCGCCTGTTCTTGCGAGTGGTGGCGCGCCTCGCCGCGGCGCCAGAGCGCAGAGCGCCTCCAGATGGTAGATGTCGAATTTGGCGTCCTCTGGCCGTTGCTCGCGCTCGCGCTCACGCATATGGACAAGCCAGGAGGAGAGCGCAGGATTCGAGCACAAGTAGAGGACACGCTTCCCTTCGCGCGCCAGACGGAACGCCTTTTCATAGGCGAGCACCGTCTTGCCCGTGCCTGCGGCCCCGCGCACCTCCAGCCGTGGATAATCGCTCAACGCTTCTAGCGCCTCATATTGTTCGAGCGTGAGCTGATGAATGCGCTCCTCGGCGCCAGGAATACGCACGGAGAGCCGCGCCTGCATGACCAGCGTCGTCTGGTTCAGCGTCTCGATCAAGGCGTCGACCGCTTCATCACTGAGCCACGTCGACCGATCCGTCAGACCCAGATGGGCAAAGGTCCGCTCGATCCCTGCCCGCGGCTGCTCCAGATCAACCGAGTCAAGAATGAGCATGTTCGGCACGCCCTTGGTGCTCTTCTCGTCGCGCGGCCATGGCTGACTGAAGGGGAACCAGACCGCCGACCCGATCTGGTAGGCGGCCATGTGCTTACAGGTGAGCGGAGCCTCCGCGAGGAAGTGAGTCAGCTCATCTTCGAGCGTCTTCGCCTGGTCGAAGTAGGCGTCATGCACGGTGTTCAGGTTGCTGCTCTTGCCCCCGCCCTTGCCCTGGAGGGCGATCTTCGCAGCCTTCGCCTCGACAATCAATAGCCCATAGCGCCGCGAGACGATCAGGAAGTCCATCTCCCGAAACGGCTCGCGCGCCCCATTGGGCCGGTTCGAGAACCACTTGAGCCCCTGGAAGATGATATACTCATCACCGGCGACGGCGTCTCCTCTCAGCCACGACCTCAGCGCTTCGTAGATCGCCTCTTCGGCGGCGCTTTCCGGTCGAACGTTTCTGCCGCCGCGCGGCCCATCAGGAGGAAACATGCGCATCATGGGTGATTGCCTCGCTTTGCCGGGAGGAGCGCCCGCCAGGATGTCGTGCTACGAACCGAAGCGTACCGCGGCCAATCGCCGCGATGATAGCAAGCAGTCTAGTACACGCCTGAAACAGCGGTATTATAGACTATTGCCGACGATGGCGCCAATGTTCTTCAAATAAATATCAACTTCGCGCTCCATACAGGGTGTCAGGCAGTGATTCTCCAATCGTGCGCCAATTCAGTCGAAACGATTCCAGACATGCGTCCGTATATGTAGGCGCCATCGCCTCGATATGTAAACACTGGTCGATTTGTACGATCCCCGCTCAACGGGTGGCGCTTCCAGCGCCGCCGCCGTCCTCAGTATAGCGTGTAGGGTGGCGTCATCGCGCCACATGGGCCAGCTAAAGGCCCCGAAAGGAAGCGGCTATGGACCTCGACCTCACCACCACGATCACCGGCGTGACCGTCTATCCCGACCGCGCGCAAATCACGCGCGCAGGCGCGACGAGGCTGGATGCGCCCGGCGAGCATACCCTACGTATCGGCGGGCTGCCGCTCGCTCTCCTGCCCGACTCCGTGCGCGCCAGTGGCAAGGGTCCCGTTGGCATGCGCATCCTCGCCGTCGAGCAATCGCACGAGGCGAACCCCAGCGCGCCGGAAGAGACGCTCAAAGCGCTGCAAGGCGAGATCGAGCGGCTGGAGCGCGAGATCGCCCTGCTCGATGAACGCCTGCGCTCGGTGCAGGAACGGCAGGGCTGGCTCAGCACGCTCGGCGACCAGGCGGCGCGCAGCCTCGCCTGGGGCATCGCGCGCGGCTCGACCAAGCCCGAAGACGCCAGCGGCCTCTTCGCCTACGCCGACGAGCAGGCGCAATACCTCGCCTCCTCGCGGCAGGAGATCCAGACGACGCGCGACGAGGCTCAACGCACACTCGACGCGCGCCGTCGCGAGTTGAACCGTCTCGGCGGCGCAGGCCAGCCAGATCGCATCGTCGCCAGCGTCCGCGTCGAGACGGCCTCGGCCGGCGAGGTCCAGATCGAGCTATCGTACCTGCTCTATGGCGCATCCTGGCGGCCCCGCTACGACGCGCGCGTAGACGCGGCGGCTGGGCGCGTCAAGCTGACACAGCAGGCGCTTGTCAGCCAGCGCACCGGCGAGGATTGGGCCAACGTCGCGCTCGCGCTCTCGACGGCGCGCCCCTCGGCGGCAACCCGTCTTCCCGACGAGCCTGACCCGTGGTACCTCGACCTCTATAAGCCTGCTCCGCCGGTTCCTGTGGCCGGCGATGCGCCGCGCATGCGCGGATTCAAGGCCCTAGGCGCTGTCGGCTCTGTCAACACGGCTGCTCCCATGATGGCGCAGGCAGCGATGGATCAATTGGAGGAAGCCTCAGTCGCGGCGGAGTTCGCCGTGGCCGAGATCGAACGCGCGGGATCGGCGCAGGTGTTTCGCGTGCCCGGCGGCGTCGGCGTTCCTTCCGACGGTGAAGCCCACCTCTTCGGCATCGGCGAGTACGAGGCGCCAGTCAAGCTCGATTACGTCGCCCAGCCAGTCTACAGCCCTGGGGCGCACCTGCGCGCCACCGCGACCAACACCGCCGGACGCGTCCTGCTGCCGGGCGAGTTGCATGTCTTCCAGGCCGGCGCCGGAGGCGATGAGTACGTCGGGCAGACACGGCTGGAATTGACGGCAGAGAACGCCGAATTGCCACTCTACCTCGGCGTAGACGACAACTTTACTGTCAAACGTGAGCTCATCGAGCGCGATACCGATAAGGGTTCACTTCTGCAGCGCGGCGTGCGCAAGACGACCTTCGGCTACCGCGTGACGCTCGCCAACCGCACCGGTGCGGCGCAGCACGTGACGTTACAGGATGTGCTGCCGGTGCCGCGCAACGAGCGCATCAAGCTGAATACCCTGGAGATACGGCCGCAGCCGAGCGAGCGCACGAAGCTGGAGCAGTTGACCTGGGAGCTTGATCTGGCGCCGAACGAGGAGAAGAAGGTGGAGTGGCGCTTCGTCGTCGAGTCGCCGACCGACACCGACGTGACCAACCTGCCGTAACCCCAAGAAACGAATGGCGTTAGTATAAAACCTAACGCGGTTAGTTAGAAAACTAATGCCATTCGTTTCTTGACCAGTTTTTGGCGCGATTTAACTAATGGGATTAGCCATCAAACTACAGGGATTAGTTTTTAAACTAACCGCAGTAGTTTCTCGACGTGCATGTGTTTCGGCGCCGCTGGCGAGCGCCGAGTAGTCGATCGGGTATTGGATGCCGACGCTCGCCAACTAACTGTGCGCTAGCCAGGCTCGCAGCGCCGGTTCATGCTCGCGATAGTGGGCGTACGAGTTGTTGGCCACCCGCATCCATGGAGGCATGTCGTCGGGCAGCCCCAGCAGTCGCGGGTCGTTCAGGATAGCGTCTGGGCAGGCGGCGATCAGGGTGAGCAGTTGCGCGAAGACCACGTTCGCCTCGGCCAGCAAGTCGCTGGCTGGCCGCGCCCGGCTCTCTTCCGCGATCAACGCATTCATCTCGTCAAGTCCGATGTCTGCTGGGCGGCGACGCGAGAAGGTTCCTGTGTTCAGGGCCTGCTGGGCGCCTTCCACGACCGCCTGCTCATACCAGGTCAGGTGGGCGACCAATTGCTTGACCGACCACTCGCCTTCGACGCCGGGAATGTCCATGCGGTCGAGGCCGACCTGATCGAGCAGCGCATTCCACTTGGCGCGCTCACCGCGCAAAATCTCGGCCAGGCGCGCGCCGGTCATCGGCTGACCTTGCGCCAGCCGGGTAAGTTCGTCGGCCAGCGCGGGGGTGATGTGGCTGAGTGTCAGCAGGGCGGCGAGGCCGGCCGCGCCAGCCTTGAGGGCGTCGCGCCGTGAGAGAATGTTTGATGCTTGCGCGGAAACGGCAGGCTCCTGTGGCAGTGTTGCCATGTCAGCGTCCCTTCCAGACGATCAGCCACAACCAGTTATTACACAATAGCGCAACGCTGGCAGGGTCATGATACCGCAGAAGCGCACGGTATGATATTATCTAGAACGCAAGTCCTATAGGAGCGCGCGCCGCGCGCGTCTGACTTGCCGTTCTGGAGGGAAATGCCGCCACGTGCCTCGCTCATCATTTTCGATTGAAGAGGTCCTGAGCCTGCTCGCGGAAACGCCAACGCGCATCACCGCGCTGACCGACGGTCTGACGCCAGCGCAGTTGCGGACAGCGCCCAGTTCTGATGAGTGGTCGGCGAATGATGTGTTGGCGCATCTGCGGTCGTGCGCTGACATGTGGGGCGACTACATGAGGAGGATACTGGCCAAGGACAGGCCGACGATCCGGGTGGTCAATCCCAGGGCATGGATCAAGCAGACCGATTATCTCGACATGGAGTTCGCGCCGTCGTTGCGCGCTTTTACCGCTCAGCGCGCCGCATTACTGGCGATCCTCGAACCGTTGTCGCCAGAGGATTGGGCGCGGACGGCGACCGTGACCGGCGCGGGAAGTCCACTTCAGAAGGCCGTGCTGGACTATGCGAACCGACTGGCGCGCCATGAGCAACCGCACATCAAGCAGATCGAACGCATCGTCAGCACACTGCGCGGATAGCATTGTCGGGATAGGTCTACATGCGGTCGTTATTCTAGACGACGCCACGACATATCAGAAGCAAGGGAGATTGACCGAAATGGCTGACGAATTCACGCTTGCGACGTTCATCACCTCGTGGAAGGAGTACCAGGAGCATCTCGCGGCGGCGCTGACTTCGCTTACCGACGAGCAACTCGCGCTACGCGCCGCGTCGGGTCTGCGCTCCGTCGGCGAGAATGCCCTGCACATCGTCGGCTGTCGCATGTTCTGGTTCACCGAGGCGCTGGGCGAGGACGGCGGCGAGGAACTGAAGCCATACGTGCGTTGGAACAGAGTCGCGCTGGAAGCGCCGTACACGAGCGACGAAGACTATACCCGCGCGTTACAAGCGCCCGTCCCCACCGGCGCGGAGCTGGCCGAGGGACTCAACCGCACGTGGCGCTTCATGACGGATTGCCTGGCCCGTTGGGGTCGCGATGGCATGCGGCAGACATTCGGCAGCGAAGAAGATGGCGAGGCGTCGCGCGCCTGGGTGGTCTGGCATGTATTGGAACATGATCTGCACCACGGCGGCGAGATCTCGCTCACGCTCGGCATGCACGGCATCGACGCCGAATTCGCCGTCTGAGGCGTCATTGGTTATCGCGGGAGAGCGCGCATCTTTCAGCGCGTAGGAATGGGCGTCTGGGGGCCGAAGCGAACCGGGCCGGGAGCCTGCGCGCGTTCTCGGCGCGCCGTGCGCCAGGCGAGCCAGATCAGCAGGAGCAGGAAGACGAGCGCCACCAGCGGTAGTCCAGTCGTGTAGAAGAGTGGCGAGAGAACCAGCCAGAAGCCGAACGCGCCCGAGGCCAGCGCCAGCCGCTGCTCCGCTCCCCAGCCGGGACTATGCGACCACCTGACGACGCGCCATGCGCTGTAGACGACAGTGGCGATCATGCCGCCAATGGCGATCATGCCGCCAATGGCGATCAGCGCGAAGGGCTGGAGCGCCGAGAGGCCGTAGAAGGCGAAGAAGAATGCCAGCGTCATGCCGCCGCCAAAGAGGCGCAGTGACCAGAGTCCAGGCGTAGGTCGCTCGACAATGCGCGTTTGTGCGCGCGAGCGCAAACGCGAGCCGATGAAGAAGAGGACCAGGACGAGGGCAATCGCCAGCAGGTACGCCAGCGGCGGGTGCGTGTAGCCCTTGTCGCGCGCGAGGACAAAGCCGTAGGCCACCGCGCCGAACAGGACAGTGAACGCGAACCAGGACGCGATCAGCCGCAGCCAGAAGCGATTGAGCCAGGGGAGCGCGGCGACACGCGGGAACAGCGCCTCGGCCAACAGGATGGAAATGGTGATGCTGAAGACGGCGTGGAAGCCAGTCAGTCCGACGGCCCAGACCCAGCTCGTATCCCACGCGCGGCCATAGACGGCGAGGCTATGTAGCCCCTCAAATGTGGGATTGAACCAGGAATGTATGAAGACGCCTTCTTCGAGGATGCCGTAGGCGGCGCCCATCACGAGGATTGCCGGCCAGCCGAGGCCACGGCGGCGCGCGACCTCGCGGATGAGCAGCGCGCCGGAGCCGTAGAGCGCTGGCTCGAACATGAATGTGCCGGGATCGAGGATGAGCTTGAGCGGCGGCGTGTTGAACGAGAAGACCTCGCCCAGAATCGGCGCGAGGAAGTAGAGGGTAAGTGCGGCGGCCCAGGTGTGTGGACGGCGCTCGCTGCTCATATATCCCCTCGCTTTCACGCTTTACCGGCGCTGGTAGAATCGTGCGATATCCGCCGATTAGTCAACTTGGCCAATAGTACGCTTCAGATCCCGATGGACCGGCGCGTCCACAGGCGCACGAGTATCGCCAGCCCCCAGATGGTATCCGCGTTGGTCGCCACACGCTCGAAAAGGCCAGTATAAGCGCTGAGCGCGCTCGTTGGGTTCAGGGAAGCGCCGAAGAAGGACATGAAGACCAGTATCAGGAGTCCACATACCACCGAGAAGGCCACCCATCCGCGCCAGAGGGAACGCCTCCAGAAGCGGCGGGCGATGACGAACAAGCCGAAGGTCATAGCGTTCACGATGATGATCAGGCAGACCGTATGCAGCGGGTCCAGTTTGATGAAGGCAATGGCGACGAGGGCCACGCCTTCTATCGCGCGCAGGATGGGATACCAGGTCGCGCAGACGCCACCGGCGAGTATCCTGCGCCAGGTAAACGCCAGCCAGAGCACGCTCACGCCGCAGAGAAAGAAATTGAACTGCTGCACCCAACCCATGGGGCCGAAGCTGAGCGAGCTGATGGTGTCCCGCCAGGCGTCATAGCCGGGACGGGTCACACCCTCGATCAGATAGATGATGGGAAAGAGCAGGGTGCCAGCGGTTCCGATGGTCAGCCAGATCAGGAGCGTGCGCGGGACTGGAGTCGCGGAAAGAGGGTCCGCTGTGACATGCGCGGATGCTGGCTGGTTGGTGGACGATCCCTCGCTAGGGGACATGGACATGAGGCGAATCCTTTCGTTGCGGTCATAGCGCATGTTCACACGGCTCGAGTGGCGCTGTTGATAGCCTTTCCTCGCTGCGCTTTTGACCCGACGCATAGAACTTTATGGTCAAGTGGTGGCGATGGGAAGATCGTGGCTGCCTATGCTGTGCGGAGGCGCGAGACGGGTGTATCACCCCAGCAAGGATACACTTCTCGTCTCCAGTGAGCAATGTACCGCGCTTCGCTCCCGCCGGTTCGCCGAACTGCAATCCACAGGACGCATCAGACCCGCCCCGAAAACGTCTCAACGCGAGACCTGGAAAGCACACGCGACATGAAGACCCTGCCAAACATCCGTCACGCATTCCAGCGCACGAGACGCCGCGCCGTCTGGTCCATAGCCAGCGCGTTCACGCTGCCGGTGGCGTTGCTCATCGCGCTCACCACCTGCTCGTCGCCGACGGCCTGCGCGATGGGCCGCGTGGCTGACCAGGCAAATGCGGCGAATAGCTCGACTACGCAGCGCGCAGGCGTTCCGGCGGGGCTGCCAACGCACTTCTCGTTCGGCCTGATGAGCGCGCCCGGCACGAGCGGCGGAATGAACGACATGCGCACACGCAACGGAACAAGTTGGGACTTCCGCTATCAGTACCTCTCGGCGGGCGTCAACACCGGCAACGGCTGGGCGACCTGGAACTCACCAGCGGGGCAGTTCGCCACGTTCTATATGAACGACAGCGCCGCGAACGGCTACATTCCCGCGTTCGTCTACTACATGCTGCTCCAGTCGAATGGTCCCGGCGGCAACGGCGAGGGCGGAACGAACCTCGCGCACCTCAACTCACCCTCCACGATGAGCGCGTACTACGCCGACTGGACGTTGCTGATGCAGAAGGTGGGCGCATTCAAGAAGACAGCGCTCATCGTCGTCGAGCCGGACCTGTGGGGCTTCATGGAGCAATCGGTCACGCACGGCTCGAACTCGGCGGCGAGCATCCCGGCGAGCGTCGCCAGCTCCGGCAACGCCGACGCGAAGGCGTACCCGAACAACGCGCAGGGCTTCGCCTGGGCGCTGCTGCACATCCGCGACAAGTACGCGCCGAACGCCGTGCTCGCGCTGCACTCCTCGGCCTGGGGCTCGACGATTGACGTGGCGACCAATACAGATCCATCGCTCAACGTCAGCAACGTAGGCGCGCGCGACGCCCAATTCCTACGCACGGCCGGGCTTTCCGGCAACCCGTCGGGCGTTTCGACCTTCGATCTGGTCTCCGCCGACATCGCCGACCGCGACTCGGCGCAATCGGGTACGTGGTGGGACCCGACGAACAAGGCGCTGCCGAACTTTTCGCGCTATCTGACCTACGCGACCGCGCTCTCTAGCGGCGTGGGACGCTCGCTAATGCTCTGGCAGGTTCCGGTTGGCAACCAGTACTACGACACCGAGAACAACAGCCAGGGCCACACACAGGATAACAAGGCGCAGTACATCGTGAGCCATATCGCGGATTTCGCGCGCGCCGGGTTCATCGGGACGCTGTTCGGTCCCGGCAACGGCGGCACCAATGCGCTGGACAGTAGAAACGACGGCGTGACCAATCCCGCGCCGATCTCGACCTTCCAGTGCAACCAGTGCAACAACCACACCAGCAGTTACAGCGATGACGACGGCGGCTACCTGCGCATCAACCTGGGACAGTACTACAAGAACGGCGGCTATGCGCTCGGCTCGTCAGGATCGGGCTCGCCGACGCCAACGACCGCGCCGGACGCCACAGCGACGACCACTGCGCCGGTGGGAACAGCCTCGCCGTCCGGAACCGGAACGCCGTCTGGAACGGGAACGCCGACGGCCGCTCCCTGCGCGCCTGGAACGACACCTGGCGGGACGCCGACCGCGACGCGGCTGCCCACATGAGTGGTAGGATGGGGATGAGTCGCGGCGCTCACGGGCATATAAGCAAACTCCGCCGCGATGGACGTAAGGAGCGACGACCATGCTGCGACATATCCTCATCCCCCTCGACGGCTCGGAGCTTGCTGAACGCGCGATTCCCGTGGCGGCGCAGATCGCAAAGGCGACGGAAGGCAGCGCAATCTCGCTCGTGCGCATCGTGCGCGCGCCCGCCGAGTTCGAGACCTCGGCGACAGACACCGCCGTCTGGGCGCCTGCGGCGGACGAGGATGAGAAGCGCGAGGCGAACAACTACCTGCATGAAGTGGCGCAACGCCCGGAACTCGCTGGATTGTCCGTGACCGAGCGCATCTACGCCGGGCCTCCCAGCGCGACGCTGGTAATGGCGGCGAAGTCGCTTGGCGTTGACCTGATTGTGATGACCAGCCGTGGGCGCTCCGGCATCACGCGCTGGCTGCTGGGTAGCGTCGCGGAGGGCGTCTCGCGCGAGTCATCAGCGCCTACCTTGATCGTACGCGCCGAGAAGGCCGAGGACGAGAGCACGCTCGGTGGCGCGGCGCTGGTTCCAGTGGATGGCTCGCCACTGGCGGAGGCGGCGATCGAGCCTGCCGCACGCCTGGCAGCCGCGCTCGCAGGCGATAAGAAAGCCTCGCTATACCTGCTCTACATCGTGCAGCCGCTGCCGATGACGGCGACTGCGCCACTTGGCTACGGTGTGCAGGGCGCACATATGGCGTCGCTGAATACTGAACTGGACCTGGTCAAAGAGGGCGAGACGTACCTCCAGGACCTGGCAAAGCGCGCAGGCGCGGAGTACGCTGGCGCGCTCGGCGTCACGATCACCTACACCTCCCTCTATGGGGCCGATATCGCAGGCGATATCCTGGCCGCCGCCGAGGGAACGCTCGAAGCCGCGCCCGCGAGCCAGTCAATGCCGTCGCGCGCCGACTTCATCGCTATGGCGACGCATGGACGCGGCGGATTGCGCCGCTGGGTGATGGGCAGCGTGACCGACCGTGTGCTCCACGCCACGACGCGCCCGCTGCTGGTCGTGCGCCCGGTGTTGCCCGACACGCGCGATACCGTTCCGCCCGCCGATGGCCAGTAATCCCTCGCCACGCGCGATGCTCTTCGACCTCGAGAGCGCGCTGGTCAGTCGTGGTCTCTCGTTGATGAATTTCGCCGAGCGCTTTGCGGCGCATTTCGCCGAACGCCTGGGGGGCGTCACGGCGCGCGGCGTCGCCTATGGCTTGTCCGAGGTGGATGGCAACGGCTATCGCACGCACGCCGAGCTTGCCGAGGAATTGCGCGACCTCTTCCCCTGGCGTCCGCGTCCCAGCGTGGAGGAGTTGACAGCCTACTGGGATGACGTCTTTCCGCAATGTGCCGAGCCGGACCCGGAGGCGCTCTCCACGTTACAGTGGCTGCGCGAGCATGGCGTCACACTGGGCACCGTGACGAACGGGACGCCTGAGACGCAGCGCGCGAAGATCGCGGCGCTGGGGTTGGATGGCTTCTTTGCCGTGACGCTCATTACAGGAGAGGTGGGGCTAGAAAAGTCCGGAGCGGACTTGTATCGGCGCGCGGTGGATACCCTGGGGATTCCTCCAACCGCGATCTGGATGGTCAGCGCGCTCTCGGAGGATTGTCTGGCCGCGCGCGACGATGGGTTAGGCGCGATTTTCCTCCAGCGGGTCTTCTACTGGCCGCCCGAGGCCGCGCCGCCGACGCGCGAGATCACGACGCTCGGCGAGTTGGTCGCCCTATTGGGTAGCGATGCGATGGATGAGGCGCGTTGACGCGCGCGGGATTTGCTCGCAGAATAGGAGACAGATTGGCGCGGACTTCATGGCGGACTTCATGCGGTGGCCAGAGCGGGAGGGCAGCAGATGACCACGAAGGCGGATTATACGGCTGAGGAGTGGGAGCTCCTGCGCAAGGCGCCGCTAATCATGGCGGCGGCAGTGATCGTCTCCGACCTGAGTGGGTCTGTCGGCGTCGCCAGGGAGTTCCTCAGCATGGCGCAGGCAGTGGAGGAGACGGCGCAACGCCACGACACGAATGAGCTGGTCGCCGCGCTCGTCGCCGACCTGCAGACGCCGCAGGGCGAGCACGCGGAAGAGACCGAGGACATCACGGATATCGTGGAGGCGCGCGCAAAGACGCTGGCAGAGACACGTGAGATCGCTGATTTGCTGGCGCGCAAGGCTCCGCCAGCCGAGGCGGAGGGCTTCAAGCGCTGGATGCTCTCGATTGCCGAGCGTGTCTCCAGGGCGGCGCGTGAGGGCGGCGTGCTGGGCATCGGCTCGAAGCTGGTCAGCGAGAAAGAGACGACGATGATCGACGAGCTGGCGGAGGCGCTAGGCGTCGATACGACGCCGCCGAATTAGAAAATCGGCGGCGGGCTGGATGTCTCTACCGGATCTCGTTACAGGAAGCGCCAGTCGTGAGCGCGCGCAACCGGCGGCTTGGCGGGATGTCGTGCCGCGCCGCGCGGGGTTGCGCCCTGGTGTGTCGTGGCCCACTCGTTGAGCCAGCGGTCGAGCGCCTGTGTGCGGTACTGCGCCTTCTCCGAACCTTTGATCTCGTTGCACTTGCGATGCGCGGGAACGAGGTTGTGCGCGGCGTGCTCGCCACCATCGGCCAGCGCGACAACGTGATCGAACGAGAGGTCGTTCAGCGTGACTGGCTCGTGACAGAGCGCGCAACGCCAGCGTCCATCGGCGTCACGTGAGCGTTCGAGAATCTGTCCCAGTTCCACCGCGCGCACCGAGCCGACCGAGCCACGCCGCCGCGCGCCGCTATTGAGCCGGAGAGCGCGCCGCCGCACGATGTCGATCATCCAGTCGTCGAACGTCTCCGGCCAGCGCAGGTCTGTCGCCGGGCGCTTTACGGGCTGCGCCGTGTGGATAGGACGCGCTGGGGTCATGGGCGGTGTTCGCGTTGTAGCCGGGGCGCTCGCCTGGCGAGCAGAAGGCGCTTTGCGGCGTGGCCGAGTGGGAGGCGCTGTGTGCGGCGCGGATGGCGTCTCATACGCCGAGGGGTCATCTGACTTCGCGGAGCGGGGGAGTGGGGGAAGGATGGCAGGGTGGCCCTGATACGGGCTGGCCGCGCTCCAGAGTTCCGCTGCGTGACCTGCGCCGTTGCGCTTGTTTGAACTGTCGTCGCTGCTGACAAACCTGACGAGAATACCGGTGGGATGCGCGTTTGTCGCGCTTGGACCCACCCTACGGGTGCGATCTATCGAATACATACGTCCTCTACAATAACGGTCCATCCATGTTCTGGAAAAGCCGGAAGGACACTCATGGCGTCGCCTCCGGCGGAGGTACTTCGCGTGGTGGGCGCTCGTCGCGTTCCGTGCGGCGGCGAAAACACTGCCAAACAACCACACGCTGGCGTTAGTATCGCGCTAAACCTGGCGCCTGTCAAGCCAGCCTGCTCTTCTGGGTCGCTCATGTGGCGTTCTCAAGCGCGCCGCGCATGGCGGCGAACACCCGTTCAAATCATCTTACACAACTTTCTACGAACGAGAGCGCCTCCGTGTTTCCCGCTGGCTGAATGGGGCGCCTTCTCCCTCTTGCGCTCCAGCAGAGATGCGGGTATGCTGCCTCCTGCCTTCAGTCGTCGCCTCGGTGGATGGGGATCGTATGGCGCACCCAGAGCAACAGGACCGGACCGACATCAGCTCACCACGCCAGTCGCATTCGCCGCTGCGCGTTCTGCGCGCGAATATCTACGATCTCGGCGCGCTGCTGCGCGACGCCGTCTACGCCATCATCGGCTTCCTCATCATCGTGACGCTGGGCACGCTCTACATGAACGCCTATACTGACCGCAAAGGCGCCGAGGCGGTCTATGAGAGCCTGAAGCTGCTCACGTTCCAATCTTCGGTCCGGCTGCCGGCGAACGATCCGCTGGGCGATTTTCTCTTCTTCGCCGCGCCGATCATCGGCCTCGTGCTTGTGACGCAGGGCGTCATCAGCTTTGGCCGGCGTTTGGTGGATAAGAGCAGCCGCCGCGAGTTGTGGCAGGTCTCGCTGGCGCGCACGTTCCACAACCACATCATCGTCTGCGGGCTGGGGCGTGTGGGCCTGCGCGTCGCGACACACCTGATCGAGGCAGGCTACGAGGTCGTGGTCATCCAGCGCAACTGGCAGAATGCGCCGGCGCCTGTTGCGCGCGCGCTACGCATGAATATTCCAGTCATCGCGGGTGACGCGACCGAGGCGGAGATACTGCAACAGGCTGGCATCCACAACGCGCGCGCCGTCATCGCCGCCGTCAACGACGACCTGACCAATATGGAGATCGCCATCGCCAGCCAGACGTTGGAGCCACGGATTCGCGTCGTCTTGCGCATCTTCGACGACGAGATCGACAAGAAGCTGGATGCGCAACTGAACAATGGGGTGGGCTTCAGCACCTCGCATCTGGCCGCGCCAACGCTCGCCGCCGCCACCCTCTATCGCGGCATCGAGTATGTGTTGCCCCGCAGCTGGGCCGCCGATCAGCTCGCCATCGCCCGCTTCAGGGTCGCTCCTGATGGGCCGCTGGCGTCCGCGATTGGCCGGCCCGTAGACGAATTTGAGCAATTGCATCACGTGCGCCTGCTCAAGGCAACGGCGCGTGGATCGTTGCCCAAGGTGATTCAGGCGAACGCCGAGTTGCATGCGTTGGGACGCCTGGCGGATGTGGGAGCGCTGGCGCAGGCGGCGCGTGGGCAGGCGATTCTGCACGCCGACGAGCCAGTTGACCAGGCCTCTGTGATCGTCTGCGGGCTGGGCAAGGTTGGATATCGGGTGGTCACCGAGCTATCTGGCGCGGCTTCACAGCCAGCAGTAATCGCGCTGGATACGAGCGGCGCAGAAGCGCAGTTTGCAACTAAGGTCAGCGGCCTGCCGCACGTTCGCATCGAGCAGGGCGACGGCGCGAAAGCGGACGACCTGGAACGAGCGGGCGATGGTCGCGTGGTCACCGTCGCGGCGTTGACCTCGGATGACCTGAACAACATCAAGATCGCGCTCGCCGCCCGCCAGCGCTGGCCCGATATCCATGTGGTCGTGCGCGTCTTCAACGACGTGCTTGCCGAGCGGTTACGCGCGCTCTTCGGCATCCACACCGCCTACAGCACGTCCCGGCTCGCCGCGCCCACCTTCGCCGCCGCCGCCTTACTCCCAGGCGCGGAGTGCGCGTTCTTCGCGGGCGAGAACCTCTACACGCGAGACGAGTACGTGATAGGCAAAGACGATGAGTTTGCCGGAAAGACCGGCGAGGAACTGCGCGCTCGCCAGAATATGCTGGTGATCGAACGCGCGCGCGATGGGGAGTCGCTGCTATTGCCGCCGCTGGATCAACCAATTCTAGCGGGGGATCGCATCGCCGTGGTCGCGCCGCTCAAGACGCTGGTGGCGCAGCGCGCTGGTCGCTGAAACGGCGCGCTAGTTCTCGCGCTACTACACGCGCCGCAGCTCGCGCGATGAGAGGCCGACAACGATGGCCACGAGCAGGATCGCGCCCGACACCAGAAACGCAGCCTCGACGCCATGGGTCGCCGTGATAAATCCGGCCAGCACGAGCGCGAGCGGCTGAGCGATTCCGCCGGCGACGAACAGCACGCTGAAGACGCGCGCCAGATACTCCGGCGCGATGCGCTGCTGGAAGATGGTGAGGAACATCGTGTCGACGACGGCGAGGACGAAGCCGATCACGCCAAGCAGCACGCCGATGGCCACCAGGCGCGTCGTGATATCCAGTGTCCCCAGTGGCAGCACGGTGAGCAGGTCGAAATCGAACGGCCACTGGCCAACCAGCCCTGAGACAAGCGGCATGGCCGCCAGCAGCGCCGCCATGATGATCCACATGCTGAGCGCTACAACGCCGCGCCGGGGCAGACGACCGAGCAGACCAGCGCTCAATCCGCCCAGCACGCCGCCGACGCCCGCCGCGCCGAAGACGAGACCCAGCGCGAGCGCGTTGTTCGTCATCTGATTGATGAGCACGACGATGGCGACGCTCAAGGCGCCGTTGATCGCGAAGTTGCCCAGCACCGTCACTGGCAACGCGACGCGGATGAGGGGATGCGCAAACGTGTATTTCACGCCCGCGCCCACCTCGCGCAGCAGACCCGTCTTCTCTTTCGCCGCCGTCTCGTCCGTAGACTCTGAGACGGCTGACTGGCGCGCGCTCCGGCGCGGGAGGCGCATGCCAAAGAGCGTCAGCGCGGAGACCGCGAACGACGCAGCGTCCGCGAGAAAGGCGATACTCGCCTGCGTCGCCGTCACGAGGCCGCCGAGCGCGGGGCCGATGGTCAGCGAGAAGAACTGGACGGTCTGCATCAGCCCGTTGGCGGCAGGCAACTCGTCGTCGGACGCCGTCTGCGGAATCAGCGCCTGCGAGCCGGGTTGGAACAGCCCGCTGCCCACGCCATGCAACGCCGCCAGCGCCGCCACCACCCACAGCGGCGGCAGGCCGACGAAGAGCGTCACGCCCAGCGCGCCAACCACGCCCGCGCGCCCGATGTCGGCGATCAGCATGACGAGACGCGGGCCAAGGCGGTCCGCCAGGACGCCGCCGAGCAGCAGGAAGAGGACTCTGGGCGTCGCCTCCGCTGCCAGTACAATCGCCATCTGGCGTGGATCGCCGGTGACGACGAGCACCGTCCAGGGGAGCGCCACGCTATAGGCATGGTCACCCAGCGTTGAGATGAGCTGCCCGATGAAGAGCAAGCGGAAGTTGCGTTTGCGCAGTGGAGAGAGCGGGCTAACTCGCCGCGCGGGCGTGGCCGTCTCTGCGGCAGGCGCCTTGCCCACCTCGATTCCCTGCGCCCCGCGTTCGATCTCCATGTCTATGCCTCTCGCTCTCTATCGCCGTGCGCCCTCGTTGGGGCATGAGCGCCGCCTGCATCGTGTGCAGTGTATCTGGGAGCCGGACGTGACGCATCGCTCGAAGGAGTGATTAAGAGGATGATTGGGAGGATCTCGAGGGCGATGGCGGTGGGCGCGCTTACAGCAATCCAAGCTCACGGGCGCGCGCCACCGCCTCGGTGCGATTAGCGGCGTGGAGCTTGGCGAGGATGTGCGCGACGTGCGTCTTCACCGTGTGGATGCTGACCACCAGAGTATCGGCGATATCCTGGTTTGACGCGCCCGCCGCCAGCAGCCGCAACACTTCACGCTCGCGTTCGCTCAGCGGTTCGGTGGCTGGAGTAGAGGGGGCGCCAGTGTGGGTCGCGCATGCGTCGAGCAAGGTATCGAGGTACTCGTGGGCCACGGGTAGGCCGTCAGAGGTAGCGGCGAGGCTTGATAACAGCGTCGCCATCGGCGCGCCCATATCGGCAAATGTGCGGATGTAGCGCTCCGACTCGGCCAGCGCCAACGCACGACCGAGCGCCGCCGTCGCGGACTCTTTCCTCCCGAGGGCTTGCAGCGCAAGCGCCTGTACCGCCAGCGCCGGGATGAGCCTGTCCATATAGCCGGTGGCTTGCGCCTCGGAAATCAATGGATCGAGTATGGCGAGCGCCTCCTCAGCGCGCCCCAGCCCGACTAGCAAGTACGGCAGCGTGTCCGGCGGGACCAGGTAATTGACGCGCTTTTCCTGGCCAACCGCCTCTTGTCGCTCCTGCGGCTCCGCCAGCATGGCGTCTACCCAACGCGTGGCGGGAGCGCGCTTGCCCTGCGCGAAGAGGATATGCGCCTTCCGAGCGGCGGTGGCGGCGCTCATCGAGGGAAGAAGACCATCCGCTGTGAGGCGCTCTGCCTCGATGCTGGCGCGTAGCGCGCCAGCATGGTCGCCCCGCGCCAGTCGGATGCGGGAGCGCACCGCGTAGCCATTGTACTGCCCGTCGAACAGGTCTCCACTGTGACCCAGCGCGAGACACTCGTCGGTGAGCCGGTCCGCCTCGTCCAACTGGTTCCACTCGTACAGGTACGCCGCGAGGCCGATGAGCAGATAACAGGCGGCTGATGGGAGGGGAGCGTTCGCGGACCGGTAGCGCTCGAGGCTGCGCCGGATCAACGCGGCGGCCGCACTCAAATGCCCCAGGCGCTCCTCGACTGCGGCGGCGCCCATCGTCGCGATGATCGCGCCGAAGCTGTCACCCTCACGCTCACCCAGGCGCAGTGTCTCGATAGCGGCTTGGCGCGCTCCGGCTAGATCGCCAGTGGCGAAGGCGTTCTCGGCGAGATTGAGTGTGGCGATGGAACGCCAGATCGTTTCATCCTCGGATGTCAGATCCAGCGTGCGGCGGGCGAATGCGTTCGACCCTTCGTGATCGCCGTTCGCACGCGCCACCGCCGCCTTGATCGCGTAGAGCGCCCCATGCAGCGCAGGCGACCCAGGCGCGTTGGGATGGACACGCAGACTCTCCTCCGCCTCTTCTAGCCTCCGCATCCCCTCCACAAAGCGCCCCGCAATCAGGCGGACCCAGGAGTGGAGGAGGCAGAGCCGTGGCCGGGCCAGTATCACATCATCGGGCAGGGTGTCGAGCAGCGAACGCAGCGCCGCGATGTCGCCGCGCTTCCAATAGGACTCGGCCACGTGCTCCACGAGCGCTGCCGCGCGTTCCGTCTCTCCGGCGGCCAGAGCGTGGCGGACGGCTGGCTCGGTCATGCCCTCGCGCTCGAACCAGACGCTCGCCCGCTGATGCAGCGCGGGGATCTCCTCAGGCATGGTCTGGCGCAGTCGCTGACGCAGCGCCGTGCCGAAGAGCGCATGGTAGCGATACCAGCGCCGCTCGTCGTCAAGCGGGATGAGGAAGAGGTTGGCGCGCTCCAACTCGGCGAGCAGTGCCTCACTGCTCTCACCCTCCCCCATGACGGCGTCGCAAAGCGGGCCGCATATCTGGTCGAGGATGGAACTGCGCAGCAGGAAAGCGCGGAGGCGCTCAGGTTGCCGGTCGATCACCTCGCCGGCGAGATAATCGGCGATATAGCGGTGGTCGCCTGTGAAGCGTTCGAGGAACGCGCCGGGATCGTCGCGCCCACGCAGCGAGAGCGCCGCAAGCTGCAGACCCGCGATCCAGCCTTCCGTGCGCTCCTCCAGCAGCGCGATCTGCGCGGGGGCGAGGCGGACGTTCATCACGTCCGCGAGG
>DATAOM010000355.1:0-32622 GCA_036265775.1 Ktedonobacterales bacterium
CCAAGTGCGCGCGTCAGTCGATTGCAGCGACTCATTGAGTTGGGTGCGCCTGACGTGCTGGTGCAAAATGAGTGGAGCAATTTCCGGCAGCGAGCTCGGCGAGGCCTCAATCAGGGAGTGGACATCTGGGAGGACCCGTCAGATCCGGCGGCCGTCGGATCGCAGCCCCGTCTTGACGCGCCGCTGGCGGACCAGTTGCGCTACTGGGGCGAGTCGAATTCCATCTTTGCGATTCGGCAGACCCAGCAATCCAAGCTGCGCGACCTCACACGTCTGCGCGATTACAGCAGCAACCGTCAGGTGGACGAGAGCAGCCTCGACGCCGCACTGGCGTTCCTCCATGCCGAGATCGAACTCGCCCGCGCTGCTCATCCTGATCGTCCGCTCTACGTCGTCAAAGTGGACCTCAAGGACTACTATCCGACGCTTCCCCATGATCTGCTGCTCTCTATCCTAGGCCGCTTTGGCCTCACAGAGCGCGAGCTCGGCTTTATGCGCCGCTATCTACGCGTGCGTATGGAGAACGGCAGGCAGACACAGATCGCACACGCCGGTGTACCGCACCACCGCCGGCTCTCTGACCTGCTAGGCGAGTTAGTGTTGCGGTTGATGGACATGTATGTGGAGCGCGCAGCACGTGTCCAGGTGATTCGCTTCATCGACGACATCACCTTGCTAGCGGCCTCGCCAGAGGAGGCGGTCAAGGGGTGGGAGGCAGTGCGATCGTTCTGTGCGGCGTGCGGTCTCACCCTCAACATGGAGAAGTGTGGCAGCGTCTGTGTCGGGGGCGAAGCATTGCCTCTGGAGCTGCCACAGCGCGCGCCGCGTTGGCTGCTGCTGACACTCGATGCGCAGGGGCGTTGGGCGGCGGATGCGGCGGGTCTGGAGGTCGAGTTGGAGCGTGCGCGCTGGCAGATCGCACACGCGTCCTCTATTCTCGAGCGGGTACGGCTGTACAACGCGACGCTGACGCACCTGGAACAATCCCTGGCCATCGCGGCGCCGTTGGGCGAGGCGCATCGCGAGAGTGTGCGCGCAGCCTATGCCCGCTGCCAAAATACGCTCTTTGGTCTGGAGACAGACGCAACCGGTATGCTGCGCGGGATGATACGTGAACGGTTCGTGGGCAACGGAGTGGCTGCGGAGGCGCTAGAGGCATGGCTGTTTTGGCCGATTACGGCAGGCGGGCTGGGGCTACGCCAGGCGCAGTTACGCGCAGAGAGCTACGCTGAGGCGTTCGCTAGGCGCACACGTGACGTCACGCCCGAGGAGCGTCCTGACGATTGGCAGCGACGCAGCAACCCGTGGGCGCGCTATTACAGCTCGTTGCTCACTGCGGTCAGCCCCATCGCGCCGGAGCCCAGCGCCATGATGGAGACGCTAGTGAAGGACTTCATCAACCGAGGCGCGGAACTATCGGCTGGGCAGCAGAAGACGCTCTCTCCCTACTGGCGCTGGATCCTTTATATCTACGGTCCCCAGATTCTCGAGTCGTTCGGCACCTTCCGCTTCCTGTTCAGCGAATTGGTGCCGTTGCAGATTCTAACCAGCCGGCAGTCTGCGGATGGCGAGGCAGACGATGCATAGGGGAATGGGGTCGATGGGCTCTCGACGTCGCACGATTTGTGGCGCAGATGAAGAATTGCGGCAAACTCATTGGCACCCAACACCATTGGCGGATGAGATCGGAGATCGAGAGCGTCAGGACGTGTGGTAACAGAGCTGGAAGCGGCCTTGACCTGCGAAATGTCCGGTGGTGAGAGGCGGAAAAGAATTGGTGAGTAGCAGAGTGCAGAGCAAGGAGGACTGTTGCCATGTGCGGACGCTATCAGTTACTGCGGCCCGAAGACATCGCAATTCGTTTCGAGGCGGTGAACACCGTGCCTGATCTCGCCGCCAGCAGCGATGTGCGCCCAACCCAGTCGATCCCCGTGGTGGCGATGGGACGCGAACTCGCTCTCATGCAGTGGGGTATTACGCCTGCCTGGGAGAAAGACAAAAAGAAAGCGCCACTGATCAACGCGCGCGCGGAAGGCATCGAGACGAAGGTGACATTTCGCCAGCCATTACGCTTTCAGCGCTGCATCATCCCAGCTACTGGCTTCTATGAGTGGCAGGCTCCGGTGGGTGGCGGCAGGAAGGTGAAATACCTGTTCACGCGCGCCGATGGCGACTTCCTGGCGCTGGCTGGTGTCTTTGCGAACTACAAGACGCCAGAAGGGCTGATGACGCGCTCGTGCGCCATCATCACGACAACGCCCAACGAGGTGGTCGCGGCCATCCACGACCGCATGCCAGTGATCCTGGCGCGCAAAGACGAGGACGCCTGGCTCAATCCCGACGAGACGGAGAGCGAGGCGCTACTGCCTTTCCTGCGTCCACTTCCTGCCGAGGCGCTCCGTGCGCCAATCGCCGTCTAGCGCCGGGCAAGCCGAACGCTCCTGAGGCCTGTTTCGTGTAGAATGAGTGCAAGAGACGAAAGACAAGGCCTCAAGGAGCATGGTTGATGAGCGACGATGTGAACTGGGACGAGTGGGACAGAGAAGAGCTCTTCATCCCTATGGGGGAGATCGGCAGGGACGACTCGTACGCCTATCAACAATTGCTCCAACTGAAGGCCGATGGCTGGGAGCAGTACGACGCCGCCCGGCAAGACGACAATCCGCTCGGCTTCAATCCTGGCATGGTCATTTCCCTGCGACGGCGAAAACAGTCCAGCGACACTCCACAAGAGTAGTGGGCACGCTATGGATCGCTACTGCAGGGCTGCGGTGAGGCGAGCGATATTCTCGGCCAGCCTGGTCATGGGCGAGCGCAGCTCCCATTCATGGAGATAGAGCTTGTTCGCTCGCGCCAGATAGCTGTCGAAGATCGGCTGCATGGCGGCGACGACGCCTTTGTCGTAGCAGATCAGTGTCACCTCCAAGTTAAGGGTAAAGGAGCGCAGGTCGAGGTTGCTCGAGCCGATCACTGCGATGTTGTCATCCACGGTCAGATGCTTCGCATGCAGCAGCGAAGGCGACTTGAAAAGGTAGACCTTGACCCCGGCGCGCTGGAGTTGCTCGTAGTAGGAGCGCTGCGCGTTGTAGACGAGGAACTGATCGCCGATCTCTGATGAGATGAGGGTCACATCGACCCCGCGCTCCGCGACCGTCGTGATCGCCGTCATCAGCGCGTCATCGGGCACAAAGTAGGGGTTGGCGATGGTGAGCTTATGCTCGGCGGCATGAATCAGCTCAGTGTAGAGCTTGAGGTTGTTGTCGTCTGGGTAGCCCGGACCGCTCGGCAGCGTCTGGCAGAGCACGTCACCGCACTTGGTGTAGACGTCGCGTATCTCCACCGGCAGTTCATGCAGCAAATGGACATTTGTCTCAGCGTACCAATCAGTCAGGAACAGCCCATTGAACTCGCGCACGACTGGCCCAGCCACCCGCGCCACCAGCTCCGTGTAGTACAGCCCCTTCCTCAGGTTCTTCTTCTTGTGATAGGTGCGGTCAATGAGGTTCTGTGAGCCGACGAAGCCGACCAGGTTGTCGATGACGACGATCTTGCGGTGATTGCGCAAGTCTGGGCGGGTAAAGCGCGGGTTGAAGAGCTTGAACGGCAGCGTCAGATGCCACTCGATCCCTGCGTTGGTCAAGCGCTTGAGCATGTCTTTATAGCGCGGATAGGAACGGGATCCTAAGTCATCCAGCAACACCCGCACCTTGATACCACGCTGGGCCGCCTGCTCCATCGCGAGAAAGCACTCCTCGGTCGCCTTGTCGAGCGCGATGATGAAGTACTCGATGTGGACGAAGTAGCGCGCCTCGTTGATCGCCTCCGCGATGCGCGCAAGTGATCCGGCGTAGTCGGGTAGAAGTTCAACACTGTTGCCATCATAGGCCGGCAGGCCACCCAGGTTGGTGTTGAGCGCCACGAAGCGTTGGTACTGCTCTGGAATGACCGGATTGACCAAGGCATGCGTCTGGGGATCGGCCGCCGCGATGGCTCTCGCCCTCGCCACCGTCTCGGTGATCAACTGGGTGGAGGTGCGCTGTTGCGCCCGACGACGCGCAGGGAGCTTGGGGTTGCCAATTAACAAGTAGATGAGGAGTCCCAGATAGGGCAGCAGCAGCATCGTGAGCAGCCACGCCGTCGCTGAAGAGGGTTTGCGATTGGTGGGGATGATGAAGAGCATGATCACCGGGATCGCATAGCTGATCACGGTCAGGATCTCGATGAGCAAGAGAACGATGTCCCAGTTCCACGTCATGGCGCTCTCCCCTCCACTGCTTGGGCGTTCTCAGTCATTCGTTACCCTGCCCGAGGCTACAGAGTCACTTATCAGAATATCAGAAAGTTATGTCGTGCGCAGACTAACATTGACGTCGTGGGCGCGCCTGATGAACACCCCTCTCTGCGACGGCCAGCTCCTCGACTTCCCTGAGCCGCATGGAAACAGCAGAACAGAAATGAAGCGCGATCATGACATTCATGCGCGCGCTTCATTAATGGGCCAAAACAATGGGCCAAAACAGGATCTGGTTTGTTACTGAGCGCCCTCAGGAGCGCTGGACGGCACGTCGGGAACTGTGCCATTGGCCGATGTCTCACTGGCCTCACTTACTGGAGTCGTATCTGGCGTGGCTGCATCCAGATTTGTTTCAGAAGCTGGCTCCGCGAGGTCGGTAGCCGATGTGGCTGTAGAGGGCGGCGTTACTTCTGGCGCTGCTGATGCGGTGGCGGCCACCGCCGCTGTTTCGCCCGTTCCCGTCGCGGCTCCTGTCGCTGCGCTCGCGCTGGTAGCCGCAAAGGGATTTTCTGCTGAATACTCCTCGACGACGAAATTCTGGGTGGTGCGCCACTGGAAGTAGAAGCCGATCGCGGCGATGGCCAGATAGAGCAGCCCCCAGAGCCAGTTATCGCGCACAATGGCCCCTACCGCGCCAAAGCGCAGACCGGTGAGGGTAATGCGTCCCAGCGCCAGGAAGACGCCGCCCAGCAACAGTTCCGCGCCAGCAAGAGAGGTCAGGATGAGGACGAGCACTTTGGGGAAATGCAAATAGATGGCGACGGCTACCCATGCGAGGCCAACCAGCAAGCCCACCAGGAAGGTCAGCCAGCCATCATTGAAGCCAAGGCCCGCCATGATCCCAATGCCTAACTGGTAGCCGACAAAACCAGCCAGCAGCACCACGGCGGCGGCATAGAACAGATAGGCGATAGTGGCGGCGAAGATGGCGACGAGCAGACCGACGACCCAGCTAATGACGGTCGAAAGGAAACCCTGCCCGAAGATGTTGGTGAAGATCGTCGCGCCGAACTGGAAGCCGGCGAAGAACCCCCAGATCGAGACGAGAATCGTGAAGAATCGGTAGCCCGTAAAACACAGCGCGAGCCCCAGCATGATCACCAGCAACGACGTAAACACCGTCTGGAAGAACATGGCAACGCCTCCTCGGCATGCTAACTGCCTGCCTTGCAGCCACGACGCGCTTGACGACGCCCTATAGCTATTCAGTCATTGGCATGGGCCAACGAGGTAGACGCAGCACAGGGCAAGCGCTTGCGCAAGCAGTTCATGGTACTCCCAAGAAACGAGCGCGCACATCGTTAAGAATGAGGTATTTCTTCAAAGCCGGCATGCGCGGCCCTCGGCCCATTGCATGCCAATGGCGATTTGATAAAGGCGCATGCGCCCATCTCTAAGAATACCCCTCCGCCGCGTATTCGACGTGATCTTCCTGCGGAAGCATGTAACTGACGCCTCTAGCAGGCGTAAACGCACATAGCGCAGGACTCTCTGCCGTCGGGAGTATCTATTGCAGGGCCGCAGTCAGGCGCGAGATATTCTCGGCGAGTTTTGCCATCGTCGGGCGCGCCACCCATTCCTCTAGATCGAGTCGCTTCGCGCGCGCCAGATAGCTCTCAAAGACCGGCTGCATAGAGGCGACGACGCTTTTGTCATAGCAGACCAGCGTTACTTCCAGGTTGAGCGTGAATGAGCGCAGGTCCAGGTTACTGGAGCCAATGACCGCGATATCGTCGTCCACGCTCAGGTGCTTGGAATGCAGCAGAATTGGCGAGCGGTAGAGATAGACCTTCACCCCCGCGCGCAGTAACTGCTCGTAGTAGGAGCGCTGCGCGTTGTAGACGAGGAACTGGTCTCCGATCTCCGAGGAGATCAGCGTCACATCCACCCCGCGTTGCGCCGCCGTGGTGATAGCGGTCATCAATGCGTCATCTGGCACAAAGTAGGGATTGGCGATGGTGAGCTTATAGTTGGCGGCGGAGATGAGCTGTGTGTAGAGTTTGAGATTGTTGTCATCGGGAAAGCCAGGGCCGCTAGGCAAGGTCTGGCAGAGAACCTCCCCCGTCGCGCTGACTGCCTGGCGCGTCTCAGCAGGCAATTCTTTCAGCAGCATATCATCGGTCTCGGAGTACCAGTCCGTCATGAAGAGCGCATTGAACTGCCGGACAACTGGCCCCGTCACTCTCGCCACTAACTCGGTATAATACAATCCTTTTTTCAGGTTCTTCTTCTTGTGATACGTTCGGTCAATCAAGTTTTGCGAGCCGGTAAAGCCCACCAGGCCATCGACGACGACGATCTTACGATGGTTGCGCAGGTCTGGCCGGGTGAACCGCGAGCTAAAGAACTTGACGGGGAGCATCAGATGCCACTCGATGCCCGCCTTGGTCATCCGGTCAAGCATCTCCTTGTAATGGGGATAGGAGCTTGACCCCAGTTGGTCCAGCAGCACGCGTACCTTGACGCCACGCTGCGCCGCCGCCTCCATCGCGGCAAAACAGGCTTCCGTCGCGTCATCCATGGCGATGATGAAGTACTCGATGTGGACGAAGTAGCGCGCCTCGTTGATCGCCTCGGCGATGCGTGCAAGCGATCCAGCGTAGTCAGGCAACAGTTCGACCTGATTGCCAGCGTACGCAGGCAGCCCGCCTAGATGCGTGTTAAGCGCCACGAAGGGCTGATAGCGCTCCGCGATAGGCGGGTCCAGCAACGCCAGTTCGCCGGGATGCGCCTCGGGATTCGCCCGCGCCTCCTCGACACCGGCGGTGATCATCTCAGTGGCGGTACGCTGCCGCGCCCGGCGATAGGCAGGCAACTTCGGGCTGCCGATCAGCAGGTAGATGAGCAGGCCCAGGTAGGGGAGCAGCACGATCAAGAGCAGCCATGCGGTCGCGGACGAGGGCTTGCGGTTGGTGGGCACGATGAAGAGCATGATGATCGGCAGCAAATAACCGATCCCCGTCAAGATCAGCGTGATTCTGGCCCAATCCCAGGTCATGGCGCTTCCTCCTTCACCGCGAGAATTGTGCCTTCCGTCGCCACGCCGTCTTATGCGAAAAGGCGCGCAAGAAAATGGCTAGTATGCTCACTGCATGCTTATCTGGTCGCTGTTATCTGTGCGCTTTGCTCTCCGGCGGAGGCTAAATGGGCAGCCCCTGGCTGTTGGTATGGAGGGATTGTGTCTGGAACTTGACCAGAAACGCCACGATCTCGCCACTGGGCCGCTCGATCAAGACGGCGCCATCCTGCCACGCGCCATCCAGATGCTGAAACTGCCCCAGTGGATCGCCCTGGTTGAGGTGAACGTCATGCACGCTCAAATCACTGGCGTTCGGCGCGCCAAAGACGAAGACGCGCACGCTTCCAAGGAGCTGCGTCTCCAGCGCGTTGAGTGCATTGTCGCCTACGCTGTCAATCCATGGGTCGCGTAGCGACTCCAGCCAGCGCAGGAAGCGCCCAACGAGCGAGTCGCGCCGGAAGAGCCAGAAGCCGAAGTAGCGAGCGGCGGGTCCAGCGCCGAAGAGTGGGCTGCGGACGTAATCAATCGCGCCGGAGGAGCGGGTGGGAGCGAGCGGCTGCCAGCCAGCGGGCAATGCCAGGATAGGCGTGAGCGCGAGGTGATTGAGGTGGCGAATCAGGCGATACTGCGCCTTGATTCCGCTCGGCGTCGAGACGTCCACCGCGCCTTCGTATTGTCCCCCAGGCGTATCCACGTAGAGCTTGCCGTGCGAGTAGGCTGCAGTGGAGGTAGGGTCGTCGCGCGTGAAGTGGCTGAGCGTCCCGATCAGAACACCATAAGTGGGTAAAGGCATCTCGCTCGATCCTCTCTAAATGACACGCCTCCTTTCTAACGTTTGGAAGCGCCCACGGCCACAGCGTCCTCTTTCCCCGCCACTCTCTGTCACTTCGCGGACGCTCAGGGCAAAACCGGCGCTTCATCGAATCATGGTCTGGGTTGTATCACGCCCCTTACGTCGCCGTGTCTGTCGCGGGCTGCTGCTTCTGCTCAAACGCGGCCAGGACTGCGGCGACTGAGCTGTAGTAGGCGTCCGTCCCCACCAGCTTCGTCACCTCATAGGTGTCCAGTTCGGCGCGCACGTTGCCGGCGACCTCCGCGAAGACGAGGCGAACGCCGCGCTCCTTGAGTTGGCCAAAAGACTGGCGTATCGTCGCCCCGCCCGACCAGTCCACGTCGTCGATTGCCGCCGCATCGACGCAGAGCCAGGAGACTGGAGGGTCCGCTCCATTGACGAGGTCAAGGATCTCCTCGGAGAACTTTTCGGTGTTCGCGTAGTAGAGGCTGTGGTTGAACCGATAAATCAGCAGGCCGGGGGTCGCCTCCGCAGGCGTGGTGACCGGCAGGGAGCGCCAGCCTTGTGCGCCATCCACCACCTCCGGCGCCAGCACCGTATTCCTGGGTTGGTATCCTCGCCGCACGTGTTCCAGCAGCGAGAGGACCATCGCCAGGAAGATCGCCTGCTCGACGCCGATGAAGACCACGGTCGCGGCTGTAATGAGCGCAACCCAGAATTCGGGAGGTCGCTGCGCCAGGATGGAGCGCATACCCTTGATGTCGATGAGTTCCACGCCGATGTAGAACACTACGGCGGCTAATACCGCGTTTGGCATAAATGCCAGCGGTTTGGTCAGGAAGAGCAACACAATCAGGACAAGGACACTGGTGGTGAGTTGAGAAATCTGGCTGCGTCCTCCAGCGCCATCGACCATTTGGGTCTTGGTGGGGCTGCCATTCACGACAAATGTGCCAGACAAACCAGCCCCGACGCTGGCGAAGGTGAGCCCAACCAGATCGCTGTTCTCGCTAAAGCGCTCGTTGTATTTGGCGGCATAGGCGCGTGAGGTAGCGGCGCTCTGGGCGAGAATGACGAGGAAACAGGAAAAGGCGATAGGGATGAGGGGAGGGATGTCGTTCCAGGTCACGCCTTGTGGCAAGCCAAATGTGGGGAGACCGCTTGGCACGGTCCCCAAGGTTGAGACGCCTTTCGCAGATAAGTTGAAAAAATAGCTGGCGGCGATCATGCCGATAACCGCGATCAGCGCGCCAGGGATATTCGGCGCGAAGCGCTTGCAGCCAATGATCAGGCCAAGAACGATCAGCGAGACGAGGAGGGTGAGGCCGCTCGTTTGTGGGAGTTGTTGAATGTCTTTGACCAGCTTGTCGAGCGTGCCACTCCCGCCACCTGGCAGTCCGAGCATCCCAGAGATCTGGCCGATGGCAACCTGGATGCCGACGCCCGTCAGGAAGCCGATCAACACGGTGCGCGAGAGGAAGTCCGCCAGAAATCCCAGCCCGATGATGCGGGCGATGAGCAAGATCGCGGCGGTGATCAAGGCCAGGAGTCCCGCCAATGCGATGTACTGCGGTGAAGCCGTCGCCGCCAGTCCAGCCAGCCCAGCCGCCATGATCGCCGCCGTAGCCGAATCCGCGCCGACGACCAGGTGGCGAGACGACCCCAACAGGGCGAACAGCGCGATAGGGATGAGGATGGTATAGAGGCCGGTAATGACTGGCATGCCAGCGATCTTGGTATAGCCCATCACCTCAGGGATGGCGAGCGCGGCTAACGTCACACCAGCGACGATATCAGTGGAAACTCGCGCCCGGTCTATTGGCAGGACGCCCTCCATGATGGAGAACTGGCGACCGAATAGCGAGAACTGACGACCTGCTGCAGGGCCCTGACGCTTGTGAACGACGGCCATACCATCCTCCTTCGCACTACCCCAAGACAAGAACCAGCCTGGTGGAGGCGTGAAGAGACGCTTCGCTGACGGCGTCCTCAACGCGCAACTTGCGCCATTCGCTACACGCCGGTCTGCGCCTTTATGCGCCCGGACTTCGCTGCCTGGATGAGCGCGGCATAATCCTGCTCGTTCTGGTTCGCGTACGCCACCGAGAACTCGGCGATGGCCCGGTCGAATGTCTCGTTCTTCCCTAAATAGGCGGCGATGGCGATTGGGTCGCCCGAGCGCGCATGGGCGCGGGCGAGACTCCAGGCGCACATCTTGGCATAGAAGACCATCATCCTGGGCGTCATCGTCTCGATCGCCGCCGACACCTTCCAGTCCCACAACTGCCGCACATAGTAATCCTGAGGCAGATCATCACCGAGCTGGATGTGGTCCCATCCGAGGAGGATATCCGTGGTGGCCTGGATCAATCGCTGGCCGTTGACCACTCGCTCGCCATGCTTGGCGTACTTGCTCTGCCCAGCATACGGTTCCAGGACGGAGGCTTGCGCCTCCTTGACCTGCAGGAACAGCGGATCGGTCTCATCACGCCCGACGAGCAGGATGATCCATGTGCGCGTGCCCACACTGCCGACTCCGACGACCTTGCGAGCGACATCGACGTAGCGGTACTCCTCCACAAGCTGGCGGCGGTCGATCAGCAGTGTCTGCCGATAGCTGCGAATGAAGTCGCGTACGATGTCCTCGATGCGACGATGCTCCTCGGCAGGCAAGAGCTCCTGCAGACGGACAACCAGCGGCGGGCTGCTGACGATTTGCAGTTGACCATCCACACGGCGCGTCAGCTTTTCAAGCGCGCGCGCATTGTCTTTAGTGTGCGCTTCCGCTACCCTGAGGTCCAATCTCGCCAGCTCCTGTGGCCGCGTTTCTCCTCCCCACCGCTGGCGAACACCCGCCATATCCAACCTGGCGTACCAGATGGCGAGGTTGCCCATAGCGGCGAATTCGCGCATGGCGCGCCGGTATTCCGCCGCGACAGCCAACACGCAGAACCGGCGGTCTTTGTCTGAGAAGGCTCGTTCACGTCCGGCGATTTCGATGCTGGCGGCAAGCCGCTTGACATCCCATTCCCATGGGCCAGGCAGCGTCTCGTCAAAATCGTTGATGCCGAAGACGAGGTCGCGCTCCGGCGAGGCGAATCCACCAAAGTTCGCTAGGTGCGCGTCACCGCAGAGTTGCGCGTGCATTCCAGACTGTGGAGTCGTGGACAGATCCGAGGCCATGATGACCGCGGAGCCTCGATAAAAGGCGAAGGGAGACGCGAGCATACGCCCGTACCTGATGGGGACAAGGTCAGCTACCCGGGTTCGCGCCTGCTCCTCCAAGAGCGCGATGGGATCGGGCCGGTCTGCTGGCGCCGTCCAGGCGGCATGGCCCTCGCGGGGCGTTTTGGCGCGGGCGGCTCTCCCGATGGCGACACGCTCATCTACGGTCAAATGTTTGACAATGGCGGGCTTCACGTCTGTGGGCGCGCTGGCGTTCACAGAGTGTGGCCGCGCCTGGCGACCCGTCACTTTCTTCGTCATAACCCCCTCCCCCCACGTGAATCCATCGTGTTTTGCGATCGCGACTGCGCCTCCATACGCGCTCTCGTTCATAATCGTTTATCTGTTTGGCAAACGCATTATCGAACACGATCCGGTTTGGCGTCCAACGTGAACAACGTGAACAACGTCGTCTGTGCGCATGGCTGAACATGAACGATCACGGCTCAAGCGACTGGCCTTTGATAATACTTGCCTACTTGGTATCGTTGTGTGATACTGGCTTTATGGAATGTTAAAGCCGTGTTAAGGCATTCCATCGGCGGAGCGGTCACTCCAGGTTGGGCGAGACGCCTAGCGGGATAACTCACCGATTCTGGCGCTGACCGCAAACAGCGCAAGTCTATGCCCGCCTTCTTTCTCCTCTGGCGGAGGCCGTGCGAGGTTGCCAGCCTGATGTTCCTCGAATCGGGAGACGTATACCGACAACTCCAGGATGGGGCGCTCGCTTCTTGCGTGTGGCCACGCGGTGTCAGATAACGTCTTCCAGATACATCCTAGACTTATGCGCTTGACACCCATCACTGGGAAGTCGCGCTTCGCATGATCTTGTGGAGACATACACGAGATATACCCTCAGCAGATGACATCATCAGGAATCGACGCGTAATCCACGCATGAACGAGAGTCGCCACACGAGGAGGAAATCGTAGTTGGTGAGATAGAGCGCGGGATGTTGTGTGGAGAGAAGGGAGTACGCAGATGGCGAAGAAGGGCAAGCGCAAACACCAGCATGAGGACGATGGCGAGAGCGGCGCGACGCTGACTCGTGACCCAGAAGCTGAAGGTCATGCCAAAGGCCATTCTGGCAAAAACAGCCGCGAGCAGGCAGCAGGGCTGAATGGACGGGGCGCGGCGCGCAAGCCGATGAGCGCCAAGGAATACGAGAAGGCGCTCAAGCCGCTCCAGGTCGAGCTGGTGAAGCTGCAAAACTGGGCAAAGCAGACTGGCGCGCGCGTCATCGTCGTCTTCGAGGGGCGCGACGCCGCCGGCAAGGGCGGCTGCATCAAAGCCATTACCGAGCGGGTCAGCCCGCGCGTCTTCCGTATCGCCGCCCTTCCTGCCCCCACCGAGCGCGAAAAGACGCAAATGTATTTTCAGCGCTACATGGAACACTTCCCGGCGGCCAGCGAGATCGTGCTCTTCGACCGTAGCTGGTATAACCGCGCCGGGGTGGAGCATGTCTTAGGCTATTGCACCGACGAACAGTATCGCGCCTTCCTGCGTGTGACCCCTGAGACCGAACGGGTCGTGGTCCAGTCTGGGATCATCCTGCTCAAGTACTGGTTAGAGGTGAGCCAGGAAGAGCAAACCCGCCGCTTCGAGGAGCGCATCCACGATGGGCGCAAGACGTGGAAGCTCAGCCCGCAGGACCTGGAGGCGCACCGCCTCTGGTACGACTATTCACGCGCTCGTGATGCGATGTTCGCCGCGACCGACACGCTGGAGGCGCCCTGGTATGTGATTGACGCCGAGGATCAGAAGCGCGCGCGCCTCAATTGCATCGCGCATCTGCTCAGCCAGATCCCCTACGAGGCGGTTCCGAGCAAGCCAGTCCGCCTGCCCAAACGCCAGGACGCCGATGGCTATGTCGAGCCGAACTGGCGCCGTCACCCGGTTCCTGACGCCTATTGAGTCGTCGTAGCGCTTCATCCATCTAGCGACCGGAGCGTGCCGCTGGTTGTGGGAATGATGGGAGCCGGTCAAGGAGAAAGCCATGAGTTCGCCAACGACCACTGAGCCAGACGCGACCGCATCAGGTCCGGTGTGGCATACCCTCAGTGTCAGCGATGCGTTACAGCATGAAGAGGTCGATCCAACCAAGGGCCTCAGTCCCGCCGAAGCCGAAACGCGTCTGCAGAAATACGGCCCCAACGCCTTCGCGCAGGCGGAGAAAGAGCCGGGCTGGCGCGCCTTCCTGCGTCAGTTCCGCGACCCGATGCAGATCGTGCTGCTCGTGGCTGGCGCGATCAGCGGTATCGCGATTCAGCAGTGGGCCACAGCCGTCGTCTTGATTGGCCTGGCGGTCTTCAACGCCGTGCTCTCGCTGCGCCAGGAAGGCAAGGCGGAGGCCAGCGTCGCCGCGCTGCAGAAGATGCTGCTCGTCAAGACGCGTGTGCGACGTGGTGGTGAGACGCTGCAGATTCCGGCGGACCAGGTGGTTCCCGGCGATATTGTGCTGTTTGAAGCCGGCGACCGTGTGCCGGCGGATGGGCGCCTCATTCGCGCCGCCACGGTAGAGATCGACGAATCGGCGCTGACGGGTGAGAGCGCGCCGGTGCCAAAACTGACTGAGCCGGTAGAGAAGGTGGACACGCCGCTGGGCGACCGCGTGGACATGGCGTACATGAACACCAACGTCACGCGCGGCTCCGGCGAGTTGCTCGTGACGGCCACCGGCATGTCCACCGAGGTCGGGCACATCTCCGGGCTGCTGCAAGCGACCAAGCTCGAAGAGACGCCGCTGACCAAGCAACTCAATGTCTTGACTGGGCAAATCATCACGATTGCGGTCGTGGCGCTGGCGATCTCGCTTTTGATCGGCAGGTCTCGCGATACCCCGCGGGATCTCCTCTTTCTCACTGGTGTCGCCTTCGCCATCTCGGCCATCCCAACGGGCCTCCCGGCTGTCGTGACCTACCTCTTAGCCACTGGGACGACCACGCTCGCAGCAGCCGGAGCGATCGTTAAGCGGCTGCGCTCGGTGGAGACGCTGGGGGCGACCTCGGCCATCAACTCCGACAAAACCGGCACGCTCACCCTCAACCAGATGACCGCCGTCGAGATGGCGACGTTCGGCCAGCGCTATACCGTCACCGGCAGTGGCTATGGCACGGACGGACAGATCACGCGCGTCGGCGGCCAGCCCAATCCTGACCTGGAGCCGTATCTGCTGCCCATGGCGCTCGCCTCGGACGCGGTGGCCAAGGACGGCGCGCTGGTAGGCGATCCCACTGAGGGCGCGCTCGTCGTGCTGGCGGCCAAGGGCGGCATCGACGCCACGACAACACGGGAAGAGTATCCCCGTGTGGCGACGCTGCCGTTTGACGCAGCCTACAAGCTCATGGCCACCTTCCATCACATGAAGGATGAATCTGGCAAAGACGTGATCCGCTGCTTCGTCAAGGGGGCGCCGGATCAACTGCTGGCCCGCGCGAGTTCGGGTCTGGGGGCCGACCAGCAGACCCTCTCGGTGGACGAGGGACGCGAGAAGTATCTGGCGTACAACGAGAGCCTGGGCAAGCAGGGGCTGCGGGTCATGGCGATTGCGCGCAAAGACTTCGACCCCGCCAGTTTCAACCCTGACGCCGATCTCTTGCCGTTGATAGACGGTCTCACCTTGCTGGCGCTGGTGGGCATCGTCGATCCGCCGCGACCCGAGGCCAGGACCGCGATTGCCAAGGCCCGGGAGGCGGGCATCCAGGTGCGTATGATCACCGGTGACCACGCCGTCACCGCCGCCGCCATCGCCGAGCAACTCGGCATCCCCGGTCGCGCGATCAGTGGGGCGGAGTTTGAGGCGCTGAGCGACGAGCAGGCGCAAGAACAGATCGACGAGATCGGCGTCATCGCGCGTGTCGCCCCCGAGGACAAAGTGCGGCTGGTCAACATCCTCAAGAAGAAGGGCAATATCGTCGCCATGACGGGGGACGGCGTCAACGACGCCCCCGCGCTCAAGACGGCGGATATTGGCGTGGCGATGGGCATCACCGGGACCGACGTCTCCAAGGAGGCGGCGGTGATGATCCTCACCGACGACAACTTCGCCACCATCGTGCGCGCGGTGGAATTAGGGCGTACGCTCTACGGCAACCTGGTGAAGTACATTGAGTACCAGATGGGGTCGCTGTTCGCGTTCATCCTGACCTTCCTGGGGTCGGCGCTCTTCAATATCCTGGGTGGCATCCCCTTCCTGCCGTTCCAGGTATTGTGGGTCAACTTCACGGTAAACGTCTTCGAGGCTATTGGTCTGGGGCTGGGCGCGCCCGCGCCAGGATTGATGGAGCGCCCGCCGCGTCCGGCGAATGAGCGGATCATGCCAATGCGCCTGGCCGTTCGGCTGGTGTTCCTGGGGCTAGTGATGGGCGCTGTGACGCTGGTCTGCATGCAGTATGTCGCTCAGAGACAGGACGATGTGCTGGCGCGGTCTATTGGCCTGACCGCCTTCTCGCTGGCGAGCATCTTCTTCGCGCTGGAGTGCAACGACGAACTCGGCTCAGTCTTCAGCCACAAGACCATCGAGAACACCAAGCTCATGCAGATGAGCGGGTTGTCGTTGCTGGCCACCTTCGTCGTGGTCCAGTTCAATTTCATGCAGCGCATCTTTGGCACCGAGGCGCTTGATATAAACCAGTGGCTCGTCTGCCTCGCCCTGGGGTCGATTGTGCTGTGGGTGGTCGAGATCATGAAGATCTTCCGCCGTCGCGCAGCAGCCCGTGCGGAGGCGAGCGCGGCTGCGACCGCAGAGGCGACCGTTACCACAGAGCCAGAGCCCGCCGTCAGCGCCGCCGCGCAAGGCGAGTAGACGGGAAAACGAAAGAACCGCAAACGCAGACATGCCGCAATCAGCCATCCAGCACTGCGGTGTGTCTGCAGCGGATCGCTCACTGAGACACGACCACAGTCGTAGATAGACCGCGCCAGGACCACCACATATTCTGTCCTGATGTTTTTGTCCTGGCGGCGTCGCATTAGATTGTCTCTTGAGGCTTACGATGTCAGCGCCTAGTTCCTCGTCATCGCGCCGCGCCCGTCTGGAACAGTGGGCGCCGGGGCTGCGTGTCCTGCGCACATACGACCGATCCTGGTTGTCCAAAGATCTGGTCGCAGGTCTTGTCCTTTCCGCGCTGCTTATCCCACAGGGGATGGCCTATGCCGAGTTGGCTGGCCTCCCGGCGATTACTGGCCTCTACACTACCGTCATCTGCCTGCTCGCCTATGCGATCTTTGGCCCTTCTCCCCGCCTGGTGCTCGGCCCAGATTCGTCGTTGGGGCCGATGATCGCGGCGGCGATCTTGCCGCTGGCGGCGGGCAGCGTAGACCGCGCAGTAGGGCTGGCTGGCACACTGGCGCTTCTCGTTGGAGCGATCTGCGTGATAGCTGCGGTCGCGCGACTCGGATTCGTCGCCGACCTTATCTCCAAACCCGTGCGCATGGGCTATCTCGCGGGTTTAGCCGTCACAATCGCGGTAGGTCAATTGCCCAAACTGCTCGGCTTTTCTGTCGACGCAGATAGTTTTGTCCAGGAGGTGCGCGCGATTGTGACGCAGTTGGGGCAGACCAATTTCTGGACGTTTGCGGTTGGTCTCCTCACGTTGGTCATCATCGTTGGGCTGCGCCGCTGGGCGCCGCGAGCGCCGGGCATTCTCTTCGCCGTCTTCGCGGCGATCGTCGTTACCTCACTCCTGAATCTGGCTGCCCACGACGTCGCGACCGTCGGCGTCTTGCCACAAGGCTTCCCCCTGCCACAGTTGCCGCGCGCTTCCCTTTCGGACCTCCCGATTCTTATCGCCACGGCATTCGGCATCTCGCTGGTGGCCATTGGCGATACGATCTCTACCTCGGCGGGATTCGCTTCGCGCCAAGGGTTGGAGATAGACGCCAATCAGGAGCTTGTCGGCATCGGCGCGGCGAACGTGCTGGCGGGATTCTTCCAGGGATTTCCCATTAGCACCAGCAGCTCACGAACCGCCGTCGCTGAACAATCGGGCGCGAAGACTCAGTTGACTGGCGTGGTGTCGGCGGCGGTCGTGCTCGTCATGCTGTTGTTTCTTCCGGGCTTGGTACGCAACCTGCCGCAGTCGGCGCTGGCCGCGATCCTGATCGTCGCCGCCGCAGGTCTCCTCGATCTTGAAGGTCTGCGCCAACTGCTGTTGGATAGCCAGAGCGAGTTTGTTCTCGCTATCATCTGCGCGCTCGGCGTCATCTTCATCGGCGTCTTGCAAGGTATCCTCGTGGCGATCCTGCTCTCGGTCTTTCAACTCTTTGCGCGTATATGGCGACCTCGATGGGCCGTGATGGGACGAGAGGATGGGCTGCCTGGCTTCCAGGATCTGCAGCGGCATCCAGCGGCGCGGCCATTGCCTGATATCCTGATCATTCGATGGAGCGCCCCGCTGATGTTTGCGAACGCCACGGTGTTCCGCTCCGTCGTCCGGGAGCAGCTTACCCAGAGGGACCCGCAGCCGAAGTGGGTCGTCATCGCGGCCGAACCGATCACCGAATTGGACACCACAGCAGGCGACATGCTACGGGACCTGGACCTGGAACTCAATGCGAAGGGCATACATCTGGCCTTCGCTGAGCTCCAGGGACCAGTACGGGAACATCTCATCAAGCTGGGGCTACAAAAGACAATTGACGCGCGGAACTTCTATCCAACGCTGGATACGGCGATCGAGGCCATTGCGGAGCAGGCGCCAACGGAATGAGATCAGTAGCCCCTGGATTGACGCGCGCCACCTAGCGCCCTCACGAATAACTGATACCAAGTCTTGGGAGACATCCGTAAAATGAAGTCATGGCAAGGCGCGTTCATCTTCGGGCCGATTTGAGCGTCGACGAGATGGAGCGACGCTAGCGGGCGGCCAAAGAGCCGCATGAACGCAGTTGGTGGCAGGTCCTGTGGCTGCTCCCATGTGGACGGCCTGGTTGCTATGATGAGCCATGACAGACGTGAGAGACAGCATTGCGTCTCACCTATGGTGTACATCCTCTCGATGTGGGTATCATCTCGCCATGGGCAGAAGAAATTATCTGATTGACGGCGTGTCCGGCGCTGGCAAAACGGCGGTCTGTACCGAATTGCAGCGGCGCGGCTACCAGGCCATTCATGGTGACCGTGAATTGGCGTATCAAGGCGATCCAGCCACGGGTCAACCGACGGATGGCCTTACGCACGAGTACTCAGCGACCTTCATTTCCGAGCACCACATTTGGGATGTCGAGAAAGTCAAAGCCATCGCCGCCAACCAGGAGGAGGCGGTCACCTTCTTCTGCGGTGGGTCGAAGAATTCCTCCAAATACATCGACTTATTTGACGGCGTGTTTGTCCTTGCGGTCGATCTGGACACCAGTCTCCGGCGGATTGATGAGCGAGTGGCGCTGGACCCCACTGATTGGGGCGGAACACCAGAGGAGCGGGAAATCACTGTGCGCATGTATCACACGAAAGCAGCCCTTCCCAAGAACGGCATCCTCATCGACGCCACGGCGCCGCTCGCGCACGTCGTGGACGAGATCCTCCGTCAATGCGACGCAAATACATCACTCTAGGGCGTTCTGCACGAGGCGGCCTTTCTACAACCTCCCAGACGAGACCCATATCAGCCAGCAGCGACGATAGGAGCGTGATTGAACGCCTGTTACCGCTCATATGACGCAAAGGCGCACCTCGCGTGGCGCTATTCGAACCGCGATTCTTGCTGACGCTGGCGCTCTACTTCTTCAGGATCCTGCGGCCACGGCACACCGTTGGGTTTCAACCAGGGCCACCAGGCCACGAGCAGCCCGAATGCGATGGCGCCCATCCATGCGCCCAGGCCGAATGTGGCCGTTGGGCCAATCTGTGTCCAGAGCAGGGCGGCCAGGAGATTGGCTGGCAGCGCGATAAAACCAGTCAGGCCGTTGTACCAGCCGAGCGCGGTCCCACGGCGTGATTTGGGAACGAGATCAGAGACGAAGGCTTTCGCCACCCCTTCGGTGGCCGCATAGTAGGCCCCGTAGAGGAGAAACAGCCCCCAGATGTGCCATTGCGTCGTCGCGCGTGTCCAGCCCAGATAGACAAGGGTGAATGCGGCGAAGCCCACAGCCAGTATGGGCAGGCGGCCGAAGCGATCGGAAAGCGCGCCAAGCGGCGTCGCCAGCACGGCATAGACCAGGTTGAAGCCAAAATAGACGAGCGGGACCGCGATCAGGGAGGCCTCCAGCCCCTCGGTGCGTAAGAAGAGGAACGCGTCTGAAGAGTTGCCAATCGCAAAGATGGTCGCGACGACAGCGAAGAGCCAGAACCGCGCGCCCAATCCCTGCCACGCGCGTGGACGCGGCTCTGCGGATACTGGAGCCTGCTGCGCATCGCTGCGCGCGGCTGGAGATGAGGGGCGTGGGCTGGCGAGCCGCCGTGGGTCGCGCAGGAAAAGCACGGCAAAGATGATCGACAGCGCGCCGGGGATCAGCGTCCAGGCGAAGACAGCGCGGAGGTTGCCCGCCGTAGCGGCAAGAATGGCGACGGCAAGCAGCGGTCCGATGGCGGCTCCCAGGGTGTCGGCGCTGCGATGGAACCCGAACGCCTTGCCACGCTGATCCGGCTGGACGGAGTCGGCGATCATCGCGTCTCGTGGGCTGCCACGCACCGACTTGCCTGCGCGGTCGAGCAAGACAAGACCGAGCGCGAGCTGCCAGGTGCTGATCCATGCCAGCAAGGGCTTGGCCAGATTTGAGACGCTGTAGCCACCGATGACCAGCCAGCGACGGTTGCTGATGCGGTCGGCGACCGTCCCCGAGATGACCTTGAGGATGCTCGTGGCGCCCTCCGCCACTCCCTCGACCAGGCTGGCCAGTATGAGCGGCGTGCCGAGGACCTGGACGAGGAAAAGCAGCCGCAACGGCATAATCATCTCGCTGGAGATGTCGGTCAGCAGCGACACGACGCCAAGTACCAGAACGGTGCGACTGATACCACGCAGCCAGCGGCGCGGTCCGCTCCCCCTGGTCTGGGACTCGCCTGGCTCGGCCGTCGTTGCCTCCTGTTCGGCGTCGGACGGATGCTGAAGCGCGTCCTGGGGCGCCGTGAGACCGGTCGAAGGCCCTTCCTCAGTCGGCTTCATCGTCCTCTATGCTCCAATACAGCGCGTCAATATGACCTGAGGCGCTGAAACGCTGGATCACGCGATGGCCAACGTCCGCCACATAGATACGCCCATCAGCGTCCTGCGCGAGGCCGCCGAGCTGCCCAAGCTGGCCGGGTAGATCACTGCTGGTCTGCGACTGTCCACTCACGGCGCCATATGCGCCGCAGACGCTCCCGTCTAGGCAGCGGACCTCCACACGGAGGCTAGTGTTGTTCGCCATGAGCACGCGCCCAGACGGCTGAACGAGAAGCGCTTGATAGCCACTGTTCGGGCCAACAAAGTTGGTGGGAAGCGCCCAGTTTGTTGTCGCGCCGCTTCGCGTATCCAGCCGGTACACATGCCCCTTGGTCAGCGCAAGGACCGCTGCGCCGTCAGTAGTAGCGGCGATACCGGCCGTCAGGGGCTCTGGCACGGTCCACCGATTCAGCAGCTTTCCCTCTGCATTGTAAGAGGAAATCGCGCCGCGCCGGTCGGCGAGAAAGACGTTTGCTCCGCCGGTCGCCACACAGCCAATGGATGGGAAATAGTCAACGGGGATCGACCAGCGCGCCAGCAGACGCCCATCCGAGGCAAATTGGAGCATCAGGTGATTGAGCGTATCCGGGACGAAGAGATGATCTGATGAGTCGAGCGCGATGCCGCAGAAATGAAACTCCAACCCTGTCGGCGGCTGATTCCGCGCGACGATGGCGCTCGCCTGACTCAGATTAGCAGGGATGCCGAGCCGCTCAGGGTCGGAGGCTGAACCAGGTGGGCTGAAGCCAGGTCCGGGCGGCCCCTGCCAACTGGCAAGCGCTGGCCAGAGCTTTGCGCGCAAAGACCCATCTGAGCCGAACACACGAATGGCCCATCCCTCGAGATCAGTGGCGTAGAGCGCGCCCTGACGGTCAACGGCGAGGTAGCCAGGCTGGAAGTTGATGGCGCGCGGGGGATTTACCCAACCCACGAAACTCAGCAGGAGGACGGTAGGGACAAGTACGGCGGGCATAGTGCGTAACTGCCATCCACGTGGCAGGCAGCACGCGCACCAGACCGCCGCCGCGAAGACGACGAAGGCGCCACGCTGGCACCACACCACAGTAGGAGATTGCGTGAGCGATACGGGAGGGGATGATGTGAGCAGTTCGGGAGGAAATCGCGTGAGCGCGACGGGCTGGCTCAATGCGCACCAGAGAATCGTACCCCAGACCAGGATTCCGCCCGCGCAGCGCAGCGCCACACGCGCGACATGCTCGCCAGGCACGAGCATGAGGAGCGTCCCCGCCGTCACCAATCCAAGCCCGACCGCCAAATATGGCTCGAAGGCGATTTGTGGCGGTAAGAGCACACACACGATCGCGGCGGCGACGCCTGCGATCAGCGGCCATACGCTGCGCCGCAAGACAGACCAACCCATCGCGCAGCCTTTGTCTGGAAGAACGGTATGGTTGTTTGACACTCCACGGGGGCTAAAGTCCCATGGATTCTCGGTTCTCCGACGCGGCTAGCGCCACGCCTCCCCGAAGGCTCTGACCGAGCCACTCTATATTCCTGGCGGCGTTCTGGTCCCGATGGAGGCTCGTTCCGCACTCCGGACAAGCATGCCAACGGACAGAGAGACCCTTCTGGACCAGCACGCCACAGCCAGAACACGTCTGGCTCGTGAACGCAGGATTGACCGCTATGACTCGCCTACCGGCGCATGCTGCCTTGTAGGTGAGGGTGCTCAGGAACGCTGCCCACCCTGCATCCTGGATGCTCTTGGCGAGATGGTGGTTCCTGACCATATTGGCGACCTGCAAGTCCTCGTGATAAATCGTGTCGTTGGCTCTGACCAGTGCCAGCGCCGTCTTATGATGGAAGTCTTGCCGCTGGCGCCGCACCTTCTGGTGCGCCTTCGCCAACAGTGTGACCGCCTTGCGGCGTCGGTGGCTGCCACGCTGGCGCCGACTCACTCTGCGTTGGGCAGTCTTGAGCGCGCGTTCCGCTTTGCGATACCAACCGGGGGAGAAGATGCGCGTGCCGTCGGAGAGCGTGGCGAAGGCTTCCAGGCCAAGATCTATGCCGGTTTCCTGTCCAGTGGGCGGCAAGGGCTGTACGGGCACATAGGCGCAGGAGAAGCAGACGTACCAACCGTCTGCCTCCTTGCTGATCGTGACCGTCTTGGGCGTCCCCTCCAAGGGGCGAGACCAGCGCACTGCAATCCGCCCGATCTTTGACAGCACAAGGAAGCCGTTATCCAGTGTCGCGCCGTTGCCATATTCTATGTATGTGAACGAATGCCAGCGAGTACGCGCCTGATAGCGGGGAAAGCCTGCTTTCTCGCCTGCTTTCACCCGGCGAAAGAACGCTTGATACGTCTTGTCCAGCCGCGCCAGCACATCTTGCAAGATGTGGCTATGGATGGCGGCGTACTCAGGAAAAGCGGCACGAATATCCTTGAGTTCTGCTGCTTGTTGATAACGCGAAAGCGAAATCCGGCAACGCTGCCAAGCCGTGATACGTTGCTCTAGCGCCGTGTTGTAGAGCCAGCGGCACAAGCCAAGGGTACGCCCCAACGCCCGCTCCTGCGTGGGAGTGGACATGAGCTTGTGCTTGAATGTCTTGCGTACCGTTGACTGCTCCATACATCTCTATTCTGTCTGATTGGCGCAAAAATGGTAATAGCGCGGAATGGTGGCTAAAGCCACACACGCCTGACCGCGCGGGTTGAACCCCGGCGGTTTGCGGTGGGCTAATGCCCGTCTCTATCAGAAGGCCATGGCGCTGACCTCGGCGCGTAGCGTTCTAGGGTGTGAAACGTGTGGTGTGGGGCAGAGTCACTCGGCAAGCCATGCGCTGGTCCTGGTGCCATCAGATGGATGGTATTGGGATGGACGCCGGTTCGCCATGGTTCGCTACAATGAGCTAACCCTGAGATCAGCCTATCGTGAACTCTGCCGAATAGACCGGCGCGCCGGTGGCGCTAGCAGCAGCTCCGGTCCCATTGGGCGTATACGTCAGCATTACACGATATGTGCCCGCTGGCCAGCCAGCGCCGTTGTCCATCTCATGGGCGTATTCGATGCGCTGCACGAACGCGCTTCCAGCGGAAATGACCACCGACTTCCTGCCTGCTGGGGCGGGCGCGCACTGGCTGACGCTCTGCCAGGAGTTCTGCACCAGACGCTCGACTTCGATCGAGACGCATCCAGTTCCGCCGTCTGTCAGCGCAATGTCGGTCTGCAATCCGTTGTGAATCGTCACCAGCAGCGGTTCCTCGGCGCCGTACTGCTGTTTGGCAAGGGATAGGGTCACCTTGCCTGACGTTGTCTGCGACCCCGCGCCTGCCTGGGCCGTCTGGGTAGAAGCTCCCTGCGCGTCAGCGGCGCCGCTTGGGCTACTAACTTGGCCACAACCAACAACAAATAGCGCAAGCAGCAAGGACGCCGCCAGCGCCAACGGACGCATGATCGTATTTCGCACTGAGCTACCTCCTTTACTGAATCTTACTACTATTGACGCCGCATTATGCGCGTAGGTTCCATAGGCGACCGGTGGTTCGCGGCGAACACCGCCGAGGCTCTATTGCCGCATGATACGCGGTCGCACAACCTGAGACAACCACCAAGAGCGCGTCTCACACATGGTCGAGGGCCGGCTCCCAGATAGGAACCGGCCCTCGCATTCACCCGACCGATTGAGTCAGCCTATCGACTCAACCGATCAGAACGTACGTCATTTCAGGTTGATCGCCCAGATACTACGGCCGTGCGTCGCCGCAAACAACTTATGCCCGGTGCTGGTCGTCACCAGCGTGAGGCCATTGACCTTAACGATCGGCAGGCCGGAGCCAACCGGCAGCCAGTGGGAGGTCCCGCCACCGATATTGTGCAGGACGCCGAAATCGGTGGAAACGTAGACGTCGTTGGCGTGCGGGTCGAAGGCGATGCCAGTGATTGGCTGGTCGCCGAGACCGCTGCTCAGATCCGTCCATGTCGCCGTGTGCGTCGCCGGATCGTAGAGGACATCGAAGACATGGCCCTTCGCCGTCCCCGCGGCCTGCGCGTATGCGTCATAGCCCGAGAACGAGATGAACGCATGGTTCGGATTGCGCGGATCGACCGCGATACCGCTCACAAAGCGCGTCGGCGTGTTCGGCGTGTCGATGCGCGTGTAGGAGACGGTGCTCGCATCGCTCGCATCAGCGTTGGTGCTGATGAAGACACGACCACGGCGCGTGCCGGCCCACAGCGTGCCGGTATTGCTCGTCGTGCGGGCGATGGCGACGACATAGTTCCCAGCGGAATCAGCCGGGCTGCTCGCACCCTTGTCCGCGCCGAAGAACGTGCCGGAGAGGTCGCCAGCGTCATTCAAGTTGGTCGACGGGAATGGGTCGTTCGGGTTGGCATAGACGCCACCCATGGGCACCCAGTCGCCGCACTTCGCGGCGAAGTCGCCGGTGAACTCGTTGCAATGCTGGTCGAGATAGGCTTGCGGGCCGCCATTATCCGTGGTGCGGAAGATGTGCTGCTCGCCCTCAAACATCGTGTCGGCCTTGGCCGTATTCGGATCGTAGATCATCGGCACGTAGAAGGACGCGCCCTCATTGTTGCCGAGCGGATCGGCGATCCAGTCCCACTGGTCCGGCGCGCCATTGTGGAAATTGACGTCGTGCGCCGGATTGAAGAACGAATGGAACGAGATGTTGGAGTGAGCGGCGTTGATGCCAGACTGGCCACCGTCACCACCAATCGCCTCGAGCCAATCGCTCGTGCCACCACCCTGGATCCCGTTCATCCAGGTGCCGTTGTCCTGGGTGCCACCGATGAGCATGCTCGGATTCTGCGGATCCACCGAGACGCTCTGGAACTGCAGTGTCTGCAGGCCGGCGTTCATGGAATAGATACGCGTCGGCACCGCAGTGAGCCAGGCGTTGCAGAGAGCCTTGGAAGTGGCGCCGAGACCGCGGACATTGCACCCCAGGTTGGGGTCAGTGGCCATATTCGAAAAGGTCCCGCTTGTGCGCACAATGCCGCCGTCAGAGCCAGCGAAGGCGATATCGGGGTTGTTCGCGTCAAAGGCGAGCGCGTGCTGGTCGGGGTGCATCCCGATGAAGTTCATGTCGTAGCTCATGTCCGTGAAGCTGACACCCGCATTCGTGGAGCGCTGCACGGCGCGCGAGTTGGACCGACCCGCTAACTCTTCGTACTTAAACAGTCCACTGAGCCAGACCGTGTCCGGATGGCCAGCAGGCGAGGTGACGACCATATCGTAACTGCACTGCGATGTGGTCTGGGTGCGGCAGAAGTCGTACGATGCGAAGCCGTTCGGGTTGGAGGCGCTGGAGTTGGAAAGCTCCTGCCAGACAGGGGTCGCGATGCTGGCGTCGTCGGTGCGATAGAACCGCGCGATTCCAGTCCGCCCATCAGCAAGATAGATGCGAAGCTTGCCGCTGCCATCGATCAGCGGAGCGAGCGCGAACTCCACGCGGTTGTTCGCGCTGTTCGCAGGGTCTCCGGCGTCAAATGCGGTGAAGACCTGCTCGAACGCGCCGTTCGTGCCACGGAAGAGGCCGTAGTCGAACATCGAGAAGTAGAAGCGCCCTGTGGTCGTCGGGTCAAACGAGACCTTGGAGACACCACCGCGGAAGAAGTCGCTTCCGTTCGGAGAGGTGGGATCCACCGGATCGGATGGTTGACTGAAGGTCAAGGTGAAATGTGCGCCACCATCGGTTGACTCGTAGAGGCCAATCGTCGGCGCGCCCGGGGGCGTGAAGCGGCCACCGTTCACAGACGACACGCCGTGACGGGCCACCGCGGTGCCAATCACAATGTGGCTGGCGTTGTGGGGGTCCACGTCGATCGAGGCGATCGAACGGCCAGCCGCCGCAGCCGGGCTGCCGGCGAGCAGGGTCCAGTGGGCGCCACCATCGGTCGTCGAGTACATGCCAACCCCGGCCTCAGAGTCGCTGGAACCGTTGGGTTCGCCGGTACCGACGAGGACGTGATCCTTGTTGGCTGGATCGACCCAGAGGGAGCCGATGGCCGCCGAATCCATTCCGTTCGGCATTGCCGTCCAGCTCGGAGGCGTCGCCAGCGCGTCATTGGTGCGCCAGACGCCACCGCCAGCGGCGCCGAGGTAGAGCCGGCAATCACCAGGATTGCAGGTCGAAGCCACGCCAATCGCCGTGACACGTCCCGATTCAATCTTTGGCCCGAACGAGCGGGACCATTCGACTGGGACGTTGCCGGTCGAGGGGCCGAGCGGCTGCCACGTGGCGCCCTTGCCATTCGGATCGCCACCCTTCACGATGCCGTTGTATGCATTGCGGGCATTGGACACCTGGGCCGGGGCGATGTACGTCGATGGATACGCCTGATTGTCGTAGAGCTCCTGATTGGGGCTGCCAAGGTCGCTTCGCGGAGCCTCGGAGCCGGCATTATCGCTTTCAAACTTACCGGTGTGGTGGCTAAATGAGAGATTGGCGCCTACGCTAGTGGGGCGCACGAGGAACGTGCTCGCGCTTACCGCCACCAGGGCAACCACCCCGACGACGCCAATGATGCCAAGGATCCGCTGCCGTGCGGACAGACTGGATAACCAGCGTTTCACTACACCCCCCCCTTGGACTAGATGGTCACGAACTACGGTGGCGGAAATGGCTCGCAGCCAGCGCCACAATTGGCAATCGGACGAATTGCCCCTACACAAGCGCCGCAAATGCCGTGTACTCGTTGCTCTAGCGTCACATGTGGCTGGAGCAATTGCGCGCCGATGATGCGTTTACACGGCGCAGCAGGAGAGATACGGCATGTGACATTCCGGGCCTCGTCCGAACGCAACGCACATTGGGCCGCTGCCCCTACACGCCAACCGACGCCTGTTGCTCCATTGCAGCAGGCGGACTTTAGCAGCCAGATTGCACCTCAGCGGAATCTCTGTGACTTCTCCTTGCCACTCCTCCTTTTGCTCGTTCAGCAACAACGAATCTAGCGTAGTGTCTGTTATAGCTTGCAAGTATAGCGGGTAACGCTCCTTGAGTAAAGAGCCTGTTTCCTGCTATAAACCGATCCGCCTGAGATGGCGTATGAAGGCTGTTCGCCGCCTGTGCGACCTACTACGCTCGTTCGATACAGAAGTGGTGAGGGAAAGCGCCTACCAACGCAGGTAGCGCTCTGGACTGAGCGCTACCATACCTTCTGTGTTCAACGGAGCAGGTGTATTTGGGTAACTGCGCTACAGCGAGAAATCTCTTCCTTTGAATATTTGCTATACTGCTTGCCTTTGTCCTTTGTTTACACTTGACACGCTTCGACCGTCCCGGTAAGATAGGCGCCATGCTACGCCTGAACATCGGGTGGAGAGGGTCTCTAGACCTGTGTTTAAGTAGAGAGGCAAGGGGTTCATGTCGAGCACATGGCGCTGGATTGTCACGGCCTTGGGTCTCATTACTGGCGCGCTGTTTCTGCTGACGGTGGTCAATGCGGACTGGCTCGAAGCTATCGGCATCGATCCTGATGGCGGCGATGGCTCGGTCGAGCGGTTGATCGTGGGGGGACTGGCATTACTGACAGTAGTTCTCTTCTCGGTGGCCTCCTATCAATGGGGAAAGGCCAGCGCGGCCAAGGCATAGTGATCGCCTGATCTGCCTGTTGGCGTGCTTGTATCCAGAGCGCGCGTTTCCTTGGTCCACCTCAGCTATCTATGCGAGACTGCCCGGAGCGGATGGCAATCTGGGCAGTCTTCTGCTATGCGCGGTGTTGAATGGGCCATGCACGAATGGCGCCGAGAAAAAGCGCTGCCGCCATCGCCATTGCCGCTTGAAGAGTTGCTAGGCCGTGATGGCGCAAATATCAAGGAAGCGCGCCATATGCACACCACTTCCTCCGCTAGCTAGCGAACGAGCGAACGAGTATACTGTCGTGGCGCCACGCTACATGGGGGAGGCCCGATGATCGACCAATCTGCGGACGTCAGCGCGCAAGCCAAGACGCTCATCAGCGCGCCGGGAGATGACGCTGAGCTACTGGAGCAGCTGAAGTCGCTAGCCCTGGCGCACGAGGAAGAATTCTCCGCCTGCGCAGGCGTCTGGGCGCCGGGGCTATACGAGCGCGATCCCGACTTCTTCGGGCCGTTCCTGGTCGCCTACCTGGACACCAAGCAGGAGGAAGCCATTAAGGCGCTCCTGGCCAGGGCGGAAGCCGACGGGCATGATGAACTCTTCGCCGATCTCTATCAGAAGTTTCGGGATGAGAAGAGTTGGAACGGCGATGTCGCGCGACTCGCGCGCGCACGCCTCTCCGACGATGAAGCGCTCAAGGCGCTGCAACGCCGAGAGAATCCGCGCTCGCGCTGGCGGTTGAGTGAAGGTGTGGCGCTGGCGCTGTATCGGCGCAATCCCGAGCGCTTCGGCGAGTTCGTGCGCGAGCACGTCCAGCGTGGCTGGAGTCGTCGCCCGGAACGCTATCGGCGTTTGCGCCGAGAAGCGCGCGCACGCGGTGACGATACCCTCTACTGGGCGCTCTTCCGCGACTACGCCAGCGACGAGGAGTGGAGGGCGAGCGTCCATCAATTGCTGGCGAGCAAGCCCCCAGCCAGCGCACTGATCGAGGAGTTGGACAAGCGGCAGCCAACGCGCGCCGTCGCGTTGGACATGAAGACGCTCACCAGCCTCGTGCGTACCTACCGGCAAGAGGCGATACCGTACCTCGAACAGCATCTCTCCTCGGCGCCGGATTCTTTGCTCAAACAGGCTCGCAAGCTCGGCGATGAGACGCTGTACTGGTCTCTTTTCTTCCTCGCTGGAACCTCCGCGCGCTGGAACGCCGACCTGCGCGAGCAGATCGCCCGGCCGCTCTCGGATGAGCAACTCGAAGAAGTGTTGCGCCTGCGAACGCCGCCGGAGGAGCGCCGCCACGCCTGGCGATTGGAGAAGGACGTGGCGCAGGCGCTCTACCAGCGCAACGCCACTCTCTTCGGGCCATTCCTCGACGAATTCGCTAACGGTGGCCTGGCCGCCCTGGAGCTGCCCCAGCGCATACAGGCGGCGCTCGGCGCCGATCAGGATCGCGGGGCGCTCTTGCGCGAGATGGAAGCGCTCGCGCAGGCGCCTGGGTTCTCGGAGCAGGCGCCGCAGTGGGCTCCAGCGCTGTACGAGCGCGATCCGCTGTTCTTCGAGCCATTCCTGACTAACCACCTCTCTGGCGACCAGACCGAGGTCATCACGCAACTGCTCACGCGCTCCGAGGCGGCGGGACAGGACTCCTTCTTCACCGCGCTCTACCGCAAGGTCGCGCGGGAAGATACGTGGAACAAAGAACTCGCCGAGCTGGCGGAGTCGCCGCTGCCAGATGACACAGTGGTCCAGATGATCCTGCGCCGCCAGGCGGATAGCTGGCTCAGCCTCACCGACAAGACGGCGACGGCGCTCTATCGCCGCGATCCGGCGCGCCTGGGCGCTTTCGTGCGCGAGCATGCGCAGCACAGTTGGCGTGAGGAGGAGAGTTACAAACAACTGCGCGAGGCGGCGCGTCTGCGTGGGGACGACGATCTCTACTGGGCGCTGTTCCGCGAGCTGGCGGATGAGCGTGAGTGGCAGGCCGAGGCGCGCCGCCTGCTGGCCAGCGACACGCCTCCCGAGCGCATCGCCGAGGAGTTGACGAAGCGCCACCCCGAACATCTGTGGAACGTCGATACCGGCGTCATCGCCGACATCATTGAGAAATACGGGCGCGCGGCGCTCCCCTACGTCCAGGAGCATCTGACCTGGATCACCCGTCGCGCGGCGCCGAAGCTCCTCACGCGCATCAAGAAGCTGGGCGATGAGAACCTGTACTGGCCCATCTTCTTCAAGGCCGGCGACAGCAAGCAGTGGAACGAGGCGCTGCGTGAGCTGCTGGCGCAGCCGCTCGGGGCCGAGGAGTTGGCCGCTCAGCTTCCTCTGCGCACGCCGCCCGTGCGCCGCTGGGGTGGCTGGACCCTTGAGGAGGATGTCGCGCTGGGCTTCTACCGCCGTGACCCACAGCGATTCGCGCCATTTCTGGAGCGGTTCGCGCATGGCTCCTACGACGAGGCGCTCTTCGTAGAAGCCCAGGCGAAGCAGGACGAGGACTTCCTGGATTATCTTTCACTTCAGCTCTTGCGCCAGATCGAGTCCTGGCTCAACCTGGCGTATCCCACCGACTCCACGCTCCGGTGGCGCAAGCCGGACATGAAGGCGCAGGACAAGGTGCGGCGCACGGGGCGTATGCTGACCGACCGCTTCGACCGCCTCGTGGCGCAGTCGCCTGCGCTGTACGTACGGCACGCGGCGGCGATGCTGAGCCGGATCAACGCGTTTGAGGTCTGGTCCTTCAAGCGAAACCTGTCGTTCAACCCAGCGTTCGCCTACCTGTACACGCAACATCGCGCGGCGTGGCTCGCCGAGCCGGATGCGCTGCGCGAAGTCCTGGAGTCGCCCAATATCTATGTGCAGATTCTGGGCCTGCTGATGCTCGGTGAGGGTGGCGCCGACGCGGCGGAGCGGGCGCGCGAGAATCTGTTGATCCTGCGCGCCCTCCTGCTTGGTGGCGCGCATGTGAGCACGAAGAAGCTGGCGCTGCGCGCACTCGAGCTGGCGGCGCGCCAGGGAGAGACGTACGCCGCGCAGTTCCTCCCGGTCGTGGAGGAGGCGGTCCACCTGAGCGGCAGACGCGCGGTGGACCAGCAGGCGATGGTCGCGTTCGTGCGGCTACAACGCGAGCTGGCGGCGCAGAGCGCCTGAGAAGGCCAGGGGAGAACGGAGTCCAACATGGAGGTTGCGCTGGCGTACGACAGCCCGACGACGGTCATCACGACGCCTGGGGTTTCCGCGCTGGAGATCGCCACCAATCGCCGCCGCGCGCCCGTCGCGTTCAGGGGTCGGGTGAAAGCGCCCTACCTGCTGCGACAACTCCTGCTCGGGCTGCATCGGGTGATCGTGAGCGACCTGCGCTGGCTCGACGAGGACGAGTGGGTACAGATGCTCGACCCCGTCATCACCGTGCATCACGACCAGCTCTTCTTCGAGGCGTTCAGTAACGACCAGTCCTCGTACGCCCGCCTCTCCGCGCCGCTGGACGCGTTCGAGCCTGAGGGTGAGGTGCGCTACGGGACGACGAATATCGACTTCACCGAGCAACTGCGTGACGCGCTGACGCAGTTACGCAGCTCGCGGCGCACATTATTGGCGGTGGGCGCGACGGGCTTTGGTGTGACCTCAGCGGTCGGCGCGGGAGCGCGCGAGCATGTCGAGCGCAAGGTCGATGTGCCGGATGACTGGCTCAAAGGCTTCCTCCAGGTGCAGAGCGCCTTCGCCATGCATCCTTACCAGTTCGACGCCCAGCCGGTGGACCTGCTCTCGGTGATTGCCTTCTTGCAAGAGAACAAGCCGCCCACACTGCCGCACGGGATGCGCGTCGAGTTCACTCCCGACGCGCCGATTCTGATCGCGCTGGAACCCTGGGACCAGCGCTTCGTCCTGCGTGGGACGCGCTATAGCGGCTACGAGCGCAGCGTACGCCTCTGGGGGCGACGGCGGCTTGAACTATTGCAGGGTGTGCTGCCCTACGCCGACAAGGTGACAATTGGGGTGCTGGGGCGCGGCCTGCCACACTACTACATCTGCCATTGCGGGCCGTTTCAGTTCACGCTGGCGCTCTCCGGCTGGACGAAGAATGACTGGTCGAAGGATAGCGCGTTAGATGCGCTCGCGCCGCGTGGGACACCCGACGTGAAGCTGGTTGCGCGGGTCTACGCCTATCTCGGCGAGCGCCTGCTGGCGCGCCGGGACGAGATCGCCGCCGACATAGGGATCGAGAAGAGTGAGGCGGAGAGCGCGCTTTTCGCGCTGTGCCGCGCCGGGCGGGCGATGTATGACCCCACCACACGCCAGTATCGCAACCGCGACCTCTTCGCCGAGCCGCTCGACATCGTGAAGTTGTTCGCGCCGAATCCACGTGCCCTCGCGGCGCAGCGCCTCGTAGAGGCGGGGGCTGTGTCGCTGGGGGAGATCACGCCGCCTGAGCGCCGGGACGACAATCGCCGCGAGACCCGCGCGGAGGCGCGTGTGACCGACGGGCAGGTCTACGATGTTCTGGTCTCGGTCGATAGCTCAGGGCGCTTGCGCTTTGGCCGCTGTGGATGCCCCTACTTCCAGAACAACCTCTTGTCGCGTGGCCCCTGC